>JAHHTG010000002.1 GCA_020024765.1 Thomasclavelia sp.
TACATAAACATTAAAAAGTCCCACTATTTTTGGTGGGATTTCATTTTAATTAAGTTGAATCTTTTCGAATTATTTTTAGGTTTGGATTTAGATAATCAATATAAAGAAGTAGATGGCAAAAGTAATCGGTAGAGTTATTCATAGTTACCCCTTCTGCCTCAAAAATTTATCGACCTTTCCAAAACTAACTTAAGCGAATGGTTATTTCCTTCAATATTAATTAATGCCATCTCAACAAAATTGGGCAACATTTTTTCGTTGCCCAATTTTAATTTTAATATTCATGATTTAAATGTGCTGTAATAATGGTATAACTACTTGCGTTAATCGTAAAATTATATTCATCGAAACTAACATACCAATTCTTACCTTTACGGAACATCATTGTATTTTCGTTAATCTTAGATTGTAACCAAGCAACAATATCTTGAGAATCAATTTCTAGATTCTTTTTAATCCGTTCTAATCCCTTAGCCGTTGTATGAATTTTATCAATATTCATCAATAAGTCATTCATCTTGATTCCCCCTCCTCGTCTAAGCGCGGAAATTTATTATATAACAAATCTCTAATCACTTAAAGCACTAATGATGATTCTTGCGCCACAAATTTGCATAGGGAATAAATTTAATTGACTCAGCATTAGCTCGAGCCTGTTGCCGTTGAGCAACATTATTACCATTGTGGCGATTATTAAGAATTTCTTTATCAACCATATATTCTACATAAACACATTTTTTTAAAAGATACCAAAGTTCAATTGTCTTAGTGATGACTTTTGACTTATTCTCACAGACATTGAGCGTATTATAAATGTTACGGCAAGCTTTATTCGCTATACATTGAGCTTGATTCAAGAACTCATCATAACTTTCAATAAGCTTATTGTCGATAATTCTTTGAACATAACCAGCTTTCTTTTGATAAGCTAACGGCAAAATAATTTTAATTAATTTTGTCTGTTTGAGATCACAAACCAAGATGTCATCGCAAAAACGTTCAAGAGGTGCGCCTTTTTCACTCAAGGCAAAATATAAACCTTTCGAGCTTACATAGTCTCCCGCTAAAATCCAAGCCTTTGCTAAGTGCCCTTGATGACTATAAACAATAAAGGGGCAAACCATCGCTTTCTTCCCCAATTTTTCAACATCTTTATAATGAATGATTTTATTGGTTGCCGAAACCTTTGACAAATCGAAGTGATAATTAACTAAGACTTTATATTTAGGATTATTTTCAACCAACATATTAAAAGTTTGATAACCTAAGTCATTTGGTTTCATCAAAAATAAGAAGTCTTCTAAATAACCATTAAAATCACATTCTTCAGGATTAATTTTATTTAAAAAATCATATACTGTCATAATATCTTCCTGAAACTATTTTAACCTATTATTCATCAATACTAAATATCAAATAACATCGTTTATCAAGGCAGTAACCATCTTCAATAATTAAAAAAGTTATCGTGTGTTATATTTCGAATAATGAAATTCATCTTCACAAAGACACCAAAAATAAAAAGTGCGTATTGGAGGTCAGCCAATACGCAATGAATTCAGGAAATTATATGTTTTATATAATATGTTCAGTAATTTTGAAACTATGCAACTAAAGCTTTGCTTAGGTCAGAAAGTTCTGCAAAGCACGCTGCATCTGGTGCATCATTTGCGATTACTGGTTCGCAAACGATATTAGCGCCGACGCTTTCACAATCTTCACGCCATACGCGCATCCATTCACCGTCGCCCCATCCGTATGAACCGAATAGAGCAATGTTCTTACCAGCTAAAGCATCTTTAACTTCTAGGAACATTGGTTCGAATTCGCAACCTTCCAATTGTTCTGCACCCATTGCAGGACAACCAAAGGCAATTCCGGCATAATTGTTTACTAATGAAGAATTAAAATCAGATGCAGTAAAGAGGTCAGCTTCAGCACCTAGTCCTTTAATTTCTTCAACGATTGCGTTTGCCATGGATTCAGTATTACCTGTACCACTCCAATAAACTACAGCAAATTTTCCCATAGTACAAAAACCTCCGTTTTCAAATAAATTACATAGCTACAGCTAATTCTAGAACAGTATCGCCATGTTCGTAACGGTCCTTACAATATGACGTACAGTTCTTGTAGATATCAAACGATTTCATCGCGCTTCTTAGATTGCTATAAACTTTCCAGTATCCACAATAAACATAATCTTGGCCTTTATTTTCAATAAAGCCGATAACATCTTCAAGTGGATAACCGAGAAAGACACCAATTTCATGTGGAAATTCTTTTGCAAGACAAAGATGATTTGAAAGGGTAAACAAAGCATCTTGAATATTTTCCTCATTTTGGTAGCCATATTTAGCTAAGAATTTTTGCGTTGCATCATCTTCTAGAATTTGAGCCAGCATGTTGGGACGATAGATATAAATTAGATATGAATTATTAACCGGGCATTCTTTTAATACAGTTAAACAAATACCAAATTTTTTTAAACACTCATCCCAATCAGCAATTTCTTGATAAACTTTAGTGCGATCTTGCGAACTATAACGGAAGAGATTCGCTGGTTTCACTCCCATCAAAGCGGGTGCACAAAATTCTACTAATAATTTATCAAGCGTCCATACCATTTGTATTGATACCCCATTCTAGTAAATGCACAAGCATATGTTAGTTCACACTAACATTTACCTTTAAAAAATAGTTAAGTTTGCATCTACAAGTTAGCCTTAACTAACATGAATGATATCATTACTCGAATTATGTGTCAAGGACTATTGTTCTTTTTCATGATTACCAGTGATGTAGTAATCACAATATTGACCACCGTTTGCCAAGGTTTGTTTACGATGAAGCACACCATGTTGCAATGTAATCATTACTTCATCAAGTTCACAGAATAAAGGCATTAATTCAGAACAACCAATTTTCTTGCAATATGTGCAAATTGGACATCTTGTAATACGGTAGTAGCACGCTCCTTCGTGTGGTTGACCAACGAAGTCAACTTTAAAAGAACTTGGATACTTCGCTTCCTTTTCCGGTGTATACCATTTAACGTATTGCATAATGCTTTTCTTATTAGCTTCTTTACCTTTGGTAGTGTTCAGATTTGTCATATTAAAGTACCACTTCACACTATAAAGTCCTTGACGCATCATTTCTTGGACGACAACAGGTGGAATCTTCTTACCACTTGCAATATATGGCGACACAAAAGCAAGTGCAAATAATTCATTATATGCCATTGGATTGTCATCGCCAATATCGTCAGCTTTTGCCACTAAATCACGATAAACGCTTTTACTTTTTTCATGATTTCTTTGGCGTATTCAACCCCGTATTTTTCTTTCAAAACACGTTTCATCGAAGGTGCAAAGAGATGATAGTAAAATCCATTATATTTCATGTTAAATCCCCCTAATGACCCTTTTGCACCTTCAGTATATTACTTTTAAATAACTTCGTTAAGCAATTTTCCAGCTGACTGCTTTTTCACGACTTTCAATGAAACGCTTGTACAAGCCTTCTTGTTGTATCAATTCTGCATGTGTACCTTTTTGAACAATGTGACCATTTTCGACAACCAGAATTTGATCAGCATGTTCTACTGTTTTTAGACGATGAGCAATCATGATAATTGTCTTATCTTTAGTCAATTCAGCAATCGCATTCATTAAATCATTTTCATTTTCAGGATCAATGTTGGCTGTAGCTTCATCTAGAACAATGATTGGTGCATCTTTCATGATTGCACGAGCGATTGAAATTCTTTGACGTTCGCCACCCGACAAATTCACACCTTCAGCACCGATGATTGTATCGTAACCATTTGGTAATGCACTGATAAATTCGTGGCATCTTGCTTTTTTAGCAGCTGCAATCACTTGATCCATTGAAGCTTCGGGCGTTCTAAAACGAATATTGTTCGCAATTGTATCTTCAAATAGATAAACTCTTTGGAAAACAAAACTAAAATTCTTCATTAATGTATCATAGTTATAATCTTTAATATTACGTCCACCTAGTGTAATTTCGCCTTCATCAACATCCCAGAATCTCGAAATTAAACTTGTAAGTGTTGTCTTACCGCCACCGCTTGGTCCAATAATTGCTGTAGTAGTCTTTTCCGGAATTGAGAAGCTTACATTATCAATAATCTTCTTCTTTTCGTAAGAGAAACTAATGTTTTTAACTTCGATATTGACATTCTTCGGATCTTCTTTCACGCCATCAAGTTCCATTTGTTCAGTCTTCATAATCGCTTGAGCTTTCTTAACACAGATATCGACATTTCTTAACATAGCACTATATGAACTTGCAAGTTCAAGACTTGCATAGACAATAAATGAAGCAATAATCATCATGATGCAGTTCACAATTGATAACGAATCAGTTAGATAGAAATAGATTGAGGCAAAGGCCATAACAACACCGATAACTTTAATAACGAAAGTTTGAAGGCCCATATAAGGTGCCAACATATATTCTAGCTTGATACTAGCTTCTGCATTCTCGTGATTCGTCTTATTTAAATGAGCACATTTTTCACCTGTTAATTTATAGCTCTTAACCTCACTAATACCTTCGACATATTCAACGATTTGTTCGACCAAAGCCTCATCTGTTAAATCTTTCATCTTCGCAACTTCGCCAGAACGTTTGACGAGTTCACCATTCACAATTTTAAAGATGATTAAACCAACAATGAGAATTAAACCAATTCTAATATCGAAGAAACAAATCCAAATTGTAATCATGGCCGTCTTAAGAATGCCACCCGACACCATCATGATGACACGTGTAGCTAAGTTCTCAAGTGTTTCCATTGTGTTTGTTGCAACCGAGATGACTTGTCCTAAACTATTATCGTTAAAGTAACCCATTGGAACATAACGCAAATGCTCGGCGATTTCCATACGCTTTAAAGCACATGTACTATAACCACCATCAGTTTGCAAAATAGTTGATTTATTCTTTGTAAGGCCAGAACCAATGATGCTGACAAGCATAATACCCAAACAGATGAAAGCAGTTTTCATTGATAGTGTGCCCCCAAATACTGTCGATACAAAGAAGTAAATGGCTACAATCTTCAGTGCTTCAAAGATTGCGTCAATAATGGCATAGATAACTGAAAGTTTAAATTTGCGACGATTATCTTCTTGGCAGAAATCTAAGAAATTTTGAATAATTTTAAACATTAGTTTTCACCTCGATCCTTAACACTCATATGAAGATCCCACATCTTCTTATACAAACCATTCTTGGCAACTAATTCTTGATGTGTTCCATCTTCAAGAACTTTGCCGTCACTTAAGCAGTAAATATGATCTGCATTCGCAATGGTTGATAGACGATGCGCAATGACAATTAAAGTCTTATCCTTGACAAGTTTCGCTACTGAATCTTGGATAATAGCTTCATTTTCTGGATCGGCATAAGATGTCGCTTCATCAAGAATGACAATTGGTGCATTTTTAAGCATTGCTCGAGCGATTGAAATTCTTTGACGTTCGCCGCCCGACAAATGGCCACCACCCGATCCAACAACTGTATCATAACCATTTTCAAGGCTCATGATAAAATCGTGACAGCCACTGCGTTTAGCAACTTCTTCGACTTCTGCATCGCTCGCTATGCCACTAGTTTTACCTATGCGAATATTATCGCGAATTGTTTCATTAAATAAATAATTGTCTTGAGATACATAAGCAATATAGTCTTGATACATATCAAGCGGAATATCCTTAATATTCGTTCCACCAATCGCGATTGAACCACTCTTAGCATCCCACATACCAGCAATTAATTTAGCGATTGTTGACTTACCCGAACCTGATGGTCCAACCAAGGCAATATATTCACCATTTTTAATTTGCATATTAATGCCATGTAAAACTTCTTTATCTTGATAAGCGAAATGCACATCTTTAAGTTCAATACTGGCATCTTTTGGTTTAGCATTTTCATCAATCGTTTCTGGACGTGATAATTCTGGTGAATCAAGAATATCGCGTACTTCAGCAACAACAATATCAAGTTGTCTTAAATCATCAGTATATGAGAAGACGGTGATTAATGGTTCAATTAGTGCAACAGAATAAACCACAATGGTAATCATTTCTGTCACGGTTAAACCGCCATGTAGCACTTCATATATGCCCATCGGAAGAACGGCAACCATAGTCGCAGGCATAATTGCCATACCAAAATTAAAGTAAATATTGCAGTTCGTCATCCAATCAATATATGAAGCGGCGTTTTCTTTGGCAGCATCTGCAAATTTCTTATAAGAACTTTCAGTTTTGCCAAAAACTTTAATAACTTCGATACCACCAATATATTCAGTAGCCGCATTATTCAATTCTTTAGTTGCCTTTAAAGTTCGTGCATACCACTTTTCATAACCAATCATCATAAGGCAATAAACTGCCAATCCTAATGGAATTGTAATTAATGATGCAATGCCCATCTTCCAGTTAATCGCAAAGACAGAAACCGCAATCACAAACGGTGCCACTAAATTACTCGTAAATTCTGGAACAATATGAGCAAGCACAGTTTCCATTGAATTAATGCGTTCAAAAATAATTGATTTTAAGGCACCGGTTTGACGCGTTAATACGGCACCAAGTGGCATCTTAGCAAGTTTATCCGTACATTTCTTACGAATATCTGCTAAAACACCGAAGGTTGTTTTATGTGATAAAACTGTTGAAAGTTGATGGAAAATACACTTCAAGGCATAGAATCCAATCATCCATAAGGCCATTTTGGCATAGACATCAACTTTCTTCACGCCGCTTAATAACTTTGCAATAATATCAGTTGTGATGTAATAAGGAACGAGTCCACACAAAACACTGACTAAAGCTAAGATAACGCTTAGCACAAATGCCCCTTTGTTATGTCCAACTTGTTGAAGCAACCAACCAAAGGTACTCTCTTTTTTCATTTTCTTAATCCCTTCCTATAGTTAACGTTTACTCGACTTTGTTAACAAAAAAGAAAAAAGGAAACCCAACGGTTTCCTAGTATCCCATAATTTTTTTCCATCCTGGCATGAAAAATTCTTCCACAACACTTAAACTGTGGATTGCTTTTTCAATCGGCCAGTCATGCACTAACGGTTCAAATAAGGCAGTTGTATAAGCACTTAGTAGGATATGCATTTCCTCATCACTCATCTCATGAATATTGAAACCTTTTTCCTTCAAAACCGCTAACGCTTCCATCATTTCAATTTGTTCAAGACGAACAAGATCATCAATAAAATGTTCATACTTCGTCCCCTGTGAACACACTAAAATCATGCGAAATTCATCTTTATATTTATAGATGACATCACGCATTAGATCGACATCTGTGCCACTAAACAATTCCGCCTCGCCATTCACCTTTTTAAGTGCTGCGAATTTCGATTGAGTATGATGAATTTGCCAAAGTTGCATCTCTTTAATTGCCGGTTCAACAATTGCCTCGAACATCGCTTCTTTCGACGCATAGTGGCGATATAATCCCGCTTGGGTCATATTCGCTTTTTGACCAATCTTGCGCATTGAAGCTTTCAAAAAACCATTCTCAAGGAACTCACGTTTTGCAGCTTCTGTTACAAGTTTGTGACTTTCGGTCTTATCTTTTGGCACGGTTTTCTCCTTTATCAGCAAGTTAAGTTAACGCTGTTAACTTATAGTTATATTTTATGCTTAGAAAGAAAACTTTGCAAGCATGATGATTAACGAATTAATTTTGTCTATCTAGTAACTAACCGAAATTCATGTATAATTAGTATAAGGTCGTTTTGACCGAAAGGAGTTTTGAAAAAATGAATACTTTTGAAACAATCGAATTAATGCGCCAACATATCAGCGCAATCAATGAATATGCAACTAAACAAGTCGAAGGACAAACACAAGCCTTAGCTGATAAGGTATTTGCGATTTCTAATAAAACTAATAGCGTTATCGAATCTGCTATTAAAAAAGTTGAAGAAACTTCTAATGAAGTTATTCAAGATGAAAACTACGAACAATTCCTTAGCAAGGTCGAAGAAAAATGTAATGACGCTTATGATTACACAATCAAAAAGATTGATGAATTAGTTCTAAACGAAAATTACGAAGCTAAACTACAAGAAGCTAGTAAACAAATTCAAGAAACATTTGATGCGATTACTTCAAATGAAGAAGTCCAAGAAGTTGTATCTTCAATCAAGGAAGTCAGTTACTCACTTCACCAACAATTAGAAGAATACTTCGCAAAGCCTGAAACTAAGGAAATGATTAAGCACGCTAAACAAACAACTTTACGTTGTGCCGAAAAAGGTTATGCTGCACTTAAGAAATTCCTAGAAGAAAATCAAACAGACGCTGAATAATCGCTAAACAATCCCCCTCAACGGGGATTTTTTTCTTGTTGTGAGAGGGAATTATCTAGTAAAATAAACTCAACACAATAGGGGAATATTTATGTTTAATCATGCAATCTTAAATTTTATACTGGCCATGTTGCCGATTCTTTGGTTGATTAGTGCCTTATGTATTTTCAAAATTAAGGCCCATGTCGCAAGTTTAACGACACTGGCTATTTCATTTATTGAAGCCATCATCTTTTGGCATATGCAACCTCTTCACGCAGCTTCAGCTGCACTTGAAGGCATCATCATGGCTTTCTGGCCGATTGTCGTCATTATCATTGCGGCTGTCTTTACTTATAATTTAACTGTCTATACCGGGGCAATGAATACAATCAAGAGAATGATTATCTCGGTAACGCCAGATAAACGTCTACTTGCCATCTAAATTGGTTGGTGCTTTGGTGGTTTCCTAGAAGGTATGGCAGGCTTTGGGGTCTCAATGGCGATTCCTGCTAGTATGCTTTGCGCCTTAGGTTTTGATCCAATTATAGCCATCTTAGCTTGTCTTGTAGCTAATAGTTGTCCAACGATGTTTGGTTCTGTTGGTGTTCCAACGACAACTCTTGCGAATGTGACAAGTTTAAGTTCTAATAGCTTAGCTTATGCGCAAGCCATTATGACTTCTCCGCTCTTATTTATCTCGCCATTTATCATGATTATGATTGTCGGTAAAGGTGTTAAAGCACTAAAAGATGTCTTGCCTTTTACGCTTGTCGCAAGTCTAAGTTTCCTAATTCCTAACTTCTTAACGGCAAAATATACAGGTGCTGAACTCGCAACCATCATTGCTGGGATTTGTTCATTAAGTATTACCTTGTTGTATACAATGCATTACTCAAAGAAACACAAGACTCCGAAAGAATTCTTAATCAGTGCCCCAACTACGGATGATCAAGTTGCCCTTAACTTCAAAAACATCTTAGTCGCATGGTCACCATTCTTATTAATCTTCATCTTTTTAGTTCTAACTAGTAAAATTGTTCCAATTATCAATGGTCCCTTAAGCTCAATTAAAACAGTCTTACAAATCTATCAAGGGCCTAACGCAACTCCTTATACCTTGAGCTGGTTTAGTGCTCCTGGCCTCATTATTTTCGTCGCCGGGATCATTGGTGGTCTAATTCAAAAATGTAACTTCGAAGGCTTTAAACATGTCTTTATCTTTACAATTCGTCAAATGTCAAAGACTATCATCACCATGACTGGTGTTCTTGCCTGTGCACGTATTATGGGCCATTCAGGTATGATTCAAGATATCGCTAATTTCTTAGTGGCCATGCTTGGAAGTTATTATCCACTAGCCGCACCCGCAATCGGGACAATTGGTACCTTCGTAACCGGTAGTGCAACAAGTTCCGGCGTCCTCTTTGGCAATGTCCAACTTGAAGCTGCACACGCAATTGGCGCTAATGAATTCTGGCTTGTCGGTAGTAATTCGCTCGGAACCGTTGCTGGCAAAATGATTTCACCACAAAGTATTGTGATTGGTTGTGCATCATGTGACCTCAATGGTAAAGATGGCGAAATTCTTGCCAAGATTTTCAAATATGCTTTGGTATATATGATTATTGCTTCGATCATTGTTTATCTTGGAACCATCATTTAAATTCATCACATTTAATACTATTAAAAGAGGTAGACTCCAGTTTTTAGTAACTGAGGTCTACCTCATTTTTTGTATCCATTTAGTAAAATCTCGATCAATATCAGTACAGCGCAAGATTACCTGCAAATTAGTTTGTGAGAAATCGGCTAAGCGATATGCTTCGACATAACTATTAGTCCCAAGCTTTTCAATCAAATATTTTGTGAAAGCACCTGCAATCGGATATGTAATATTCGGGTCAGCATGATAGAAGTATTCATCATCAAGTAAATCAACAACTTTCAAATATTGACCACTTGCAAGATATTCTTGAACCCAAATTTCATTTGCTTTACCAGCCTGCGTACGATCGAAATACATTGCTAAGCCTTCACGCATAAAGACATATTCTGGTGTACTTAATAAATAAGAAATAATGTGGGCATCTTCATGAGGACCGATACATTTAATCTTATCGTTATAGACCGCATAAACATCATGGGGCTTTTTCGCAAAACCATTGCATGGTTCATAATCGCCATAGGCTTCACCGACTGTTTCAGGTGTATCTAAGAGATAATAATCAATCTTGAATTTTGGTGTGACACCCAATGTCTTCACAATCACTTGATAGCTTTTCTCTTGTTCGGCAATAATGGAATCAATTTCTTTCGCTGCGAGTGAGTTAATTGGGAAATGAAAAACATAATGGTCGCTTGTTTTAATCATCATCTTTTCCATAATTTATCCCCTTCCCTAATCTATAGTGATTCATGCATGAATAATGGCTTATTCACAATTTCCATCGCCGCTTTTGGCGTTTTGACATCACTATCAAATAATTTATTCCATAAGTCATAATCATTAATTCTGACCATTGTATAGTCACTAACTTCATATGACACATTTTCATAGATGCGACTTAAGTCTTCATACTCGCTGACTGTTAACTTAACTGTTTCAGCAAGTTTTATCGCAAAGCCCAACATACAATCTAGAGTCTTTAAATCAAGATAAACACATTCATCAATATTGACAGTGTCACCATCTAAACTAAAGATGATATAACCACGAATTTGGCCATGATTTTTATCATAGAAGGCTTGTACAAACATTTCAGTACGAGCTACTTCTTCAAGGTATAATTCAAAATCCTCTATTGAACGCATCTTATAACCAGTAAAATGTTTAACAAAACGACCATAGACATGCAATAAGTCTTCAATCTTGTAATCTTGTGGGATTGCATTACTGCATTGGTTAGTATAGTTATCATGATTAAAAGTATAAGTATGACGTTTATAGACAATCTCAAAACCAAACGGTTCATAAAGTTTTGGATTATATGCTTGAATGAGTGTCAACAATTCTTGATGTTCGAGTTGGCTGAGTACTTCATTCATTAAAACACGCATATAACCTTTTCTTTTGTGTTCAGGTTTTGTCGCAACCCCTAGAATCATTGAAGTAGCCAGCATGCGATTATTAATCATATAAGGACTTCGATGGGCGTGCAGCATACTTACAATTTCGCCATCTTGTTCTAAGACAAAATGTTTTCCTTTATCATAGGCACAATCAAAATAGTAGTCTGTATAACCACCATCATCAAACGCAAAGGCTTCTTGCCAGATTGTCTTTAATTCATTCTTTTCTTCGGGTTTGGCATATCTAATCATAATTTAACACTATATTTCTCTATTAAATAAGCTGGGTAGTAAGACAATTTTGACTTATGTAAATTTGGAAGACCCATATCCTCTTCACGATTTAATAATTCATAATCAAGATAATTTCTTGAAAAGAATTCTTTGATTAAAACTTGAGAAAGACCACGGAACTTGTGATTAGCTTTCTCGACGTTTTGTTGGATCATACGTTTACTTAGAGGGCTTGCAATCAAGTAACCCTCAATATTACCATCAATACGGATAATGCAACCTTGGCAACCAATTTTTTCGTAGTTATCTAAAACTCTGATAATACCTTGTTTTTCAAAATCCAACATCTCTTCATCAGTCTCGCTGTTTAAGACATAATCACGTAATTCAGTTCTATTAGCATCGGTGATTGGTTCATATTGATAGCGCTCGCCGTATAAGACATAAAACTGATTTAAGTGATTACGTTTCTTTTGAAGTTTCTTACCGCTAAACGTGCGCATAGCATCTAAATGGTAAACGTAATCAAAGTTATTTCGGTCTTCTTCAATTTTAGCTGAACCAAAGTTAGCCATAATTGCTTCCATATATTCTTTCGTTACACTAATCAAATATAATTCTTCATTTGCTTCCGTAAAAATAACTTGAGCTTTCGCAAGATTATCCATCACTGCTTCAGCTTTACAAATTGGCAAATATAAATAGTAATGGTCTTGATATTCTGCTACAATCCACATGCATTCATCATTATGCATTTCATATAGTGGTGCTAGTTCAATCCATTCCATAATATTTAAAATATTTTGGCTACTTTCTTCATATTGCCTTAAAGATAAGTAGCCTTTGATTAAATCAATGTCATCATTGGTAATTTCTTGAAAATATTTCCCTAAAATTTTATTCCTCATCATGAATTTCTTTCCGTTTATATTCAACATCAATCACATCATCATGAACATGGTTCTCTTCGTAAATTGAATCATTTGAACTTCCTTCGTTCCAGACATGTTCTTGAGTTTTAACTTGATGCTTATAATAAAAATATAATCCTACAAATAATAAGATTACTAAGACAATAAACCATTTAATAAGTGGCCATAAAAACCACACTACTAAAAAGGTAATAATCCAATATAAGATACCTTTTAAATCAATCATTTTAACTCCTTCGCAATGGCTTCGATTTTATCTAAGCGATGTTTAATTCCTGACTTTGAAATATTTTCACCAGTTGTCTCATAATAGACATTAGTCAATTCATTTAAACTATAGTCTTGATATTTCATTCTTAGATCAATCACAACCTTTAATTTATCATTTAAATCATCATATTTGCCGTAACTGAAAATCTTCTTCATACTTTCAACTTGATTACGTGCAGCTTGAATTGACTTCATTTCATTGGCAATATCGCAGTTATTAAGACGTGTTAAGTTATTCTTGAAATCACGACTAATACGTGTATTCTCAAAATCCATAACTGCTTCCTGAGCGCCAATACATTTCAAAAAGTCTGAAATCGCATCGGCTTTCTTTAAATATATTACATATTTATTCCGACGTTTGGTGATTTTTGCCCCCAAATCAAATCGGTCCATTAATTTCGCAATAAAATTGGCATGGTTTTCAGAAATCACCGCTACTTCTAAATGATAGTTACTCTTCGACGGTGAGTTACATGAACCAAATGCCAAAAAGGCTCCTGCTAAATAAGCTCGAGCACAACAATCTTTAGCGACAATGCTAAAAACCGGGTAATCCAATAACCCTTTATCGTTATATAATCCTAAATCTTCTAATATATTTCGTGGGTCATTCAATAATGTCACCACATAAATATTATTCTTACGTAAATTGGTTTTCTTTTCAACCATCAATTCCGTATCAATATTTTTGTAGATATTCTTTAAAAGAATCATGATGCGCTTGGCTGTAGTTGGATTTTCACTGCGCATCTTTAAAGTTAAACCACGAGAAGAGAAGGTCAAAGATGAAGTTAGTTGGATAAGCGCACTAAGTTCAGCTCTTTCGCAACACGACTTCAAATCATTGTAGGAAACTTCTTGTTTAATTTCGCTGGTAAAAGACATTAAGCAACCCTTTCTAGGATTTCTTCCACGACTTTTTTAATCTTGTCACAGTCATGACGGACAAGTTCTCTTGAAAAATCAAGTAATGGTCGTTCCATGACTTCTTGTTTACAATTGCCTTTATCAAGAACTTCGCAACTATTCTCAGCTAGATACTTGCGGCTGATATAAAACGGAATATGTTCACAATGCTTAACAACTAAATCAATTGTTGCTCCATGATACTCCATCGCATCAATATGATCCTTTAAATCATAATCAAAGGTTTCATTATTCTCTGTCATACAATTCGCAAAATATACGCGTAGTGCTTTTGTTTTCTTTAAAGCTTCACGTATTTCAGGAATAATGATGTTTGGCAAAATGCTTGTATAAACACTACCAATTCCATAGATGACAATATCAGCATTCTCAATCGCTGCTACAGCTTCTTTAGTAGCCTTCACATCTTCGCGATAGAAAACTTCCTTGATATGATGGTTATAACTCGGAATACTAGCTTCCCCTTTGACAATCGTATCGTCATCCATTTTGGCATAAAGGGTAATTGAATCAAGACTTGAAGGAATAATCTTACCCTGAACTTTTAAGACATCTGATAAGGTGATAATCGCCTGCATAAATGAACCAGTTGTTTGGGTTAAGGCCGTTAAAATTAAATTTCCTAAATTATGTCCTAAGAAATCAACATTATTTTCCATCCCCTCAAAACGAAAGTTCATTAAGTCAGCCATGAAGTCTTCGCGACTAGCTAAAGCTACTAAGTTATTGCGTATATCACCCATCGCTGGAATATTATAAAAATTACGAATTCTACCAGTGGAACCACCATTGTCAGCCACTGTCACGATCGCAGTAATATCAATATTCGCAATTGTCTTAATCCCTCTTAAAATCGTGGATTGACCATGTCCACCCCCGATGACGACTACTTTTTTATTCATAATTTATTTAATATCTCGATGTTTCTTCAAACAATTATACTTGTTTTGGTAACGATTATATAGATAGTTAACCAAAGTGGCACTGCGGTGTTGACCACCTGTACAACCAACCGCAACAGTTAGATGACGCTTCCCTTCACTAGCGTAAGAATCAAACGTATAATCCAAGAAAGCATCCAAATATTTCACATACTCTTGGGTTTTATGACTGTTCATGACAAAATCATAAACTGGTTGATCATTACCTGTTAAATGTTTAAGTTCTGGATAATAAAATGGATTCTCTAGGAAGCGCACATCAAAGACAAGATCGGCATCTTGTGGCAAACCATTCTTAAAACCAAAACTCTCAAAAGAGATCGTAAATTTAGTATTGCGATCAACTTTAATGATATTTTCAACAATTTTTTTAAGTTCGTAAGGACCAGTGTGTGTGGTATTGATGACGGTATAGTGTTCGCTATAATGACTGAGAATTTCCTTTTCAATCATAATTGCTTCTTCTAATGTGTTCGCTTTATTACCAACTAAAAGCGGATGGATTCGACGTGTAAATTTATAACGATTCAATAACGTTTCATATTCCGTATCGAGTAGAATTAAATCTGTTTCCACATCCAAATTGTCGAAGCGTGAAAAGTACTCGGCTAAATCAGTAATTGGTAAAGTTATGCATACATTTTGATAACGAGCAGTCGTATCATTTTCAATTAACTCGATTAAGTCATTAATCAATGGTGAAGGAAATTGGTCAATGCAGACATAACCTAAATCCTCAAGCACATTTGTCACACTAGTCTTACCGGCTCCTGAGAGTCCACTTACTAATAAAATTTTTTTCATACATCTATATTATATACTAACTATCAGCCTTTAATTCAAATATCATATCGCGGAGTTCGGTAGCTTTTTCAAATTCCATATGTTTAGCAGCCGCTTGCATTTCCTTAGTTAATGAAGCAATTAAAGCTTCACATTCTTTCTTGGTGTGATGTTTTTTCTTAAGGAATTTATTGGCCATTTCTTTAGTTTCTTTACCATGAATTGCTTCACGGACTTCTTTAATAATTGTCTTTGGAACAATACCATGTTTCTCGTTATAGTCATTTTGAATTGTACGACGACGGTTGGTTTCATCAATCGCCTTCTTCATCGAATCTGTAATATGGTCAGCATACATGATAACGCGACCATGAGCATTACGAGCTGCACGACCAATTGTTTGAATCAACGAACGTTCACTTCTTAAGAAACCTTCCTTATCCGCATCAAGAATCGCAACTAAAGAAACTTCAGGAATATCTAAGCCTTCTCTTAAAAGATTAATTCCGACTAAGACATCATATTCACCTTTTCTTAAGCCTACAATGATTTCACTACGTTCAAGGGTCTTTGTTTCGTGATGTAGATAAGCAACCTTAAGATTTTGTTTCTTAAGGAAATCAGTTAAATCTTCTGCCATTTTAACGGTTAAAGTTGTAATTAATGTACGTTCATTCTTAGTGATATTTGCATTGATTTCTTCTAATAGATTATCAATCTGTCCTTCGGTTTCACGGACTTCAATTTTAGGATCCAATAAGCCAGTTGGACGAATGATTTGTTCAATAACATGGTGATGAACTTTTTCGAGTTCATAATCACCTGGCGTTGCACTAATATAGATAGTTTGTGGTGCCATTTCCTCGAATTCTTCAAATTTCAAAGGGCGATTATCAAGAGCACTAGGTAGACGGAAACCATAATCGACAAGAGTTTGTTTACGAGCACGATCACCATTAAACATTCCTTTAATTTGCGGCAAAGAAGCATGTGATTCATCAATGACTAATAAAAAATCATCTGGAAAATAGTCAAATAAATTATATGGACGTTCATGATTTAGACGACCATCAATATGTGGTGAATAGTTTTCAATACCGGCACACATCCCAAATTCACGGAGTGATTCTAAATCGTAACGTGTTCTTTGTTCAAGACGTTCGGCTTCAAGCAATTTGCCTTCCTTTTTGAATTCGATTAAACGTTCTTCAAGTTCCGTTTCAATCGTTAGACAAGCTTTATTGACATCGGCACGATCGCGTGCATAGCCTGTAGCAGGTGGAAAAACGTATACAACATAACCATTTATGACATCTTTAGTTACTGGATCTATCTCGGTAATACGTTCCACTTCATCATCATAAAGTTCAATACGAACATGGAAACGATCGGTATAACCTGGACGAACTTCAATGACATCACCATTTACTTTAAATGTACCTCTTAAAGCATCAACATCATTACGTTTTAGTTGTTGTGTTAAAAGTTTGCGAATCAATTCTTGACGATCGACAATATCGCCAACCTTAAGCGTAAAAAACATATCGCCATAACTAGTTGGATCAGATGATGCGTAAATACATGCCACCGAAGCTACAACGATCGTATCACGACGTTCCAACAATGAGTTATAAGTACTCATTCTCAACATATCAATTTCATCATTTTGAACCGCATTCTTTTCAATATATGTATCGGTCTTAGGCATGTAGGCCTCTGGTTGATAATAATCGAAATTCGATACAAAATATTCCACACGATTCTCAGGAAATAATTCTTTAAATTCAGAATATAGTTGTCCTGCCAAGGTCTTATTATGAGCAAAAATTAGTGTTGGTTTATTAACCTTCGCAATAACGTTTGCAATTGTAAAAGTCTTACCTGTACCTGTTGCACCTAAAAGAACTTGGTCTTTTTTACCTTCATTTATCCCCTTTACTAAAGCATCGATTGCTTCTGGTTGATCACCATTGGGTTTAAAGGGCGAAACCAATTTAAAAACTTCGCTCATCTCAGCCTCCTAAAATTTCCTTGGCAATTCATTTTCAATAGTTAAACCTAATTCGGTCAAAAATTTTATTGCTCCATCATAGTATTCATGACGTGCTAATAAGTACGGATCATGAGCATCAACCCCAATAATTACACGATTCTTTATCTCGGATGCAATCTTCCAAAATTCTGGATATGGATAAAAGACATTATGATTTTCAGCACTCATACGAGCACCTTCCAAGTTGTATTCGAGGATGACGTCATGTTCCTTTGCATATTTACAAATTTTATAACTCGCTTCTCTAGCTTTTTCATCAAATATTTGACGCCCACGCATAAACAAATCCGGATGTGCTAAATATGAATAAAGACCCGTTTCTAAACCATCAATACAATTTTGAACATAACGATCCAGATATTCATCTTGATTAGTTGCGTTGCCAAGATAGACACCGTTTTCATCATCAGGATAAAAATGATTACCAAATATTGCGTAATCTAATTTGTAATCTTTCAACATTTGCTTAAATGAATCCATATATTCAGGATAATATTCAGCTTCCACCCCTAATAAAATTTCGATTTTATCAGCATATTTTTCTTTTAAAGCGCGGATACTAGCGCAATATTCACCAAATTGATCCATTGTCATACGAATTCTAGGTACAAAGTCGCTCTTGTAAGCCCATGGTGTGTGATCGCTAAAACCTAAGACCTTAAAACCACCTTTAATAGCTGCTAAGACATATTCTTCATCTTCACCAACCGCATGTTTGCAACGTTTAGTATGTGTATGATAATTAACTTTCATTTTAAACCCCTCACTTTAAAGCGCAAAAGGAATTATATCCAATGACACAATTCCCTTTCGTAGTTCATTTTATTCTGCTTGTATAATATCTAATGTCTCTTGCATTTGAACATCTTTATCAACATCAGTTGCATATGTCTTCGTAATCGCTGAGACAATCATGCGATATGTTTCTTTATCTAGAACACCCGTCACTTCAACATCATGATCAGCTTGGAACAGTTCGATAGCGTGTTCAAGACTTTCGTCAAAATATCCATCTTCACGTTCAACTGGATATTCAAGATAATCAAGCCCAAGCGAAGCTAAACGCACAAATTCGCCAACACTATCAAGCGCAAATTCTTCATCATCTTTCATCGCCCAATAATTTTCATATAAAGCCGGATGTTTCAACACTTCAAAATCAGGTGCAATACCAACACCATTAATCCAAACTCCTTTAGGTGATAGCCATTTCGATGTCGTTAACTTAAGAGCACTACCATCAAATAGTGGAATGGTTGTTTGAACAACGCCCTTGCCATAACTAGTTTCGCCAACTGTATAAGCATTTGGATGTTGTTCGACAAGTGACATCGTCAAAACTTCGGCGGCACTTGCAGTATTACCATTGATTAAAATTGCAATCTCTTCAAAATTATCATAGTATTTTTTACCTTTGACATAAGATACAACTTCATTATCATTCTTATCAACAACTCGCATAACAATCGAATCTTTTGGCAAGAATAATCCTGCAATATCTTCAACTGCTGTTTGGTAACCACCAGTATTATCACGTAAATCAATAATTAAACGATCTGAATCTTCGAAGCTATCAAGATATTTAATGCATTCATCATGTGTCTTTTCACCAAATGACATGATATTTAAAACAGGAATACCATCCAATTCATAACCATAAACCGTTGAATCAACTGGTCCCCTAAAAATATCAAAGACTAATTCTTGGCCTTGTCGATCAACGCCCACTTTAACTAATGTATCTTCCTTGCCAATAACCAATTCTTTAATTTCATCAGTAGTCATACCTTCAAGGTTCTTACCATCAACACTGATTAATACATCACCTGGCATCAGTCCCGCTTTTTCAGCTGGCGCATCTTTAAAGACACGTGTGATTGTTGGAACATCATCACTCATAGTATACGAAACGCCAATACCAACGAAATTCATGTTAATTGCGGAAGCAAAATCATTCATTTCTTTATTACTTTGGTATGTTGTATAAGGATCATCCTTAAAGAAGGTCATACCGTGGAAAGCTTGTTCCGACATGGTTTCAGATAGGTTTTCATAATCATCACCGTAAAGCCATGCTTCCTTAAAATATTCATTAATCATCTCAGATTTAACAGCATTCACATCTTGATTACCAATCACAAAATTTCCATTATTGTGGCCAGTCCCCAAGATATAACCAACTCCGAATCCTAATAGTAAAAAGACAATGGTTGATAAAATTAGCGCATTGCGTTTTTTCTTTTTATTTTTAATTTCTTCACGTTCACTTGCGAGTGGTTGTTTCTTCAGTTTATAACGTACACTACGTTGTTCATCCATAATTAACACCTCTATTTATTTATTTTAACATAATCACTGCAGTTCCTTAGTACAAATCTCAAGGTCCAGCCATTGCGATTATACGTTTTCCATATTAATAATTATACTATTTTGTGTGAATAATATTTGAAGTTACGGCCATTATTAAAAAGGATGTCTACGTTTTAGACATCCTATTAATTCAAATTATGAACCAAAATATTTTCTTGGATCAAGACGACATGGCGCACCAACACCATTCTCACATAGACGATTTAATGCCTTGCGTCCCCATCCACAGTTAAATGATAGTGAATAGTTATTATCTAAATATTCACCTAAATCTTCCATTTCACCCTCACCTAAGTAGAATAATTCAACATGGCTATGTGGACCAGTTGAATTGCCGCTTGAACCAACCTTGGCGATTGGATCACCTTGCATGACGATATCACCTTCACTAACCGTGATTGAGTTATTTAAAAGATGGGCAAATAAGATACCGTAGACATTGCCACCAGCACTCATAATTAAATAAACTTGGTTACCACCATAGATGGCGCCACCACCAGCCGAACCACATTCACAACCTAGGTATCCATCACCACAGCCATTTGATGTCACGATAACAACGCCATTGGCTGGTGCATAGATTTGTGCACCTTTGCCAACTGCGAAGTCAACACCTAAGTGAATACCACCACCAAAACTTTCGGGATAATGCCATACTCCAGCTGATACACTAGCACCAGGAATTGGGCTAATTAGCCCTTCACTTGATGGTAAACCAGTTAAATCACTTTGGTCGATTAAGTCACGATAGTTATGTTTTTCTTCTTCTAAAGCTGCTAACTTTTCTTCGACTTGTTTATTAGTTTCTTGAATAACATAAACTTGGAATTCCTTTAAATCATTTAGATCCTTTTCTTTTTGTACAAGAATAGTTTTTTCTTCATCAAGTTTTTGCTTATCAGTTTTAACTTTTTCACGATCAATATTTAACTTATCAATGATTTCTTGAACTTCAAGACGTTCCTCTTCTTCACTCTTGGTAATAGCTTGTAAACCATAACCACGACGAAGCATATCTGTAAAATCTTCTGCTCCAAGAATGAATTCTAAGAAAGGATTGAAGTGCATATTACCTTGCATTGAAGACATGCGCTTTGTAACTTTTTCATTAATTTCATCTTCAACGACTTTATTTTTTTCGATTTCTTCTTCTAACTTTTTAATATTTTCACCAAGTTCTTTAATCGAAACATTTAATTCAGTAATTTCAGCTTGTGTCTTATCAATTTCAACAATATAACCATCAAGAGCTTTTTGAGCTTTGGATAAATCTTTCTTTAATTCATTAATTTCATTTTGAAGATTGTTGATATTACTATGTGACTCACTTGCAGCTTGATTATAGAAAGCAACACAAGCTTTGTATCTCTCACTACTTGGGTCTTCTTCACGATAACCTTGGCAATAACTAATCCATTTTTCTCGATCACTGTAATCTTCCGCTAAAATGATGCTGCTTGGTACTGCGAAAATTGTCAATAATAATGTAAGTGTTAATGTTAGGAACTTCTTCATTAGCGTTTCAACCTCAAATATTTACATACACTGATGTAACTGCCGACAAAACCGACAACAATGCCAATCAATAATAAGATGCCGGCAATATACAAGATATATGGATGCGGTGGGATTAAAGCAAATGCACCAAATACCGAACCATCCAAACTCTTAAAGACATAGATATAGCCAAAGACTGCGAGTAAAATTGGGATAATCGCACCAAGCGAACCAATAATAATGCCTTCAACTAGGAATGGTGCACGAATGTAACCATTCTTCGCACCAACATTACGCATAATCCAAATTTCATCTTTACGCGATGCAATGGTGATTTTGATTGTATTGTAGACTAGGTAAATTGCCAGTGCACATAGTGCAAGTACTAATCCACCGCCAACAACACGAACATTGGCAAGAACGTTAATCAATGTGTAAGTGTTGACACCACCATCATATGTTGATTCAATGCCATCGATTTTGTTTATAGCTTTTTTAATTTCGGCTAATTGACGGCCATCTTCAACTTTAACAATTAATGCGTCATTAAATGGATTCTTATCACGGAAAGTTTCAATGAATTCACGCGAACCACTTTCCACATAAGATTCTAGATAATAGTCAAATTCTTGTTCCTTAGAACTGTAAGTAACTTCTTCAACACCGGGGATATCCTCGATTTTTTGTTGAATAATTTCGCGACTTGGTTCAGCACCTTCGGCAATCAAAGCTGAAATTGCAACCGAACTTTCAATCGTTCTAGTCATCGAGAACAAATTGGTCATTAAAACAAGGAATAAAGCAATTAAGGTTAAGGTAATGGTAACGGCACTCGCACTAGATAAAGCCATCCCTAAATGGCGACCAACACCATAGAAGCCTTCCTTGATATGTCTAAAAAATCTTCTAATCATTAGCACTGCGCTCCTTTGGTAAATCAGCCGCAATATGGCCACTTTCAATCATAATCATACGTTTTGGATGATGGCGCACAATTTCAGCATCATGCGTAACAATTAAAATTGTTGTCTTTTCTTCAACGTTAATCTTTTCAAGTAGACGAATAATTTCATCACTCTTTCTTGGATCAAGGTTGCCAGTTGGTTCATCCGCGATAAGGATACTTGGACGGTTTGCAATAGCACGAGCAATTGCCACACGTTGTTGCTGACCACCAGATAATTCTTCAGGGAATGCATTAGATTTATCACTAATACCTACAAGTTTTAAAACATCGCGAGTTCTCTTACGGATTTCTTCGGGTTCTGTATCTGTCACTTCTAAAGCATAAGCAACATTTTCAAAAACAGTCTTACGTTTTAGTAAACGATAATCTTGGAAAACAACGCCAATTGTCCGACGATAATCTGGAACTCTATTAAATTTTAGTTTTCCAACATTGACGCCATTGACGATCGCTTCACCGGATGAAGGAATTTCTTCCCCATCAAGAATTTTAATTAAAGTTGTCTTGCCACTACCAGTTGAACCAACAATGTAGACAAACTCTTGGTCTTCAATCTTTAAATTGATATTGTACAGGGCGTGTGTCCCGTTCTTATATGTCTTTGAGACATTTGTAATATCTATCATAAATAAATCACCTTCATATATTACACAAATTAAATACGGCTTGTTTCACTGAAACCATTACCATGGATATCAGTAGCATCGGATACAATGACGAACGCATTCTTATCGCATTCATTAACAATGTCCATTAAACGACCATATTCACGGTTACTAACCGCAACCAACAAGACTTTACGAGGTTCGTTAGTATAGCCGCCTGATGCCTCAAGCAACGTACTACCACGATTAAGTTTAGCATGAATGTCTTGTTGAATCTTAGCATATTCATGCGAAATAATTTGTACTGATTTAGCTTCAACACCACCGAAGGTCATTGTCTTAGAAATTGCAATGCTCGACATATAGACTGAAATTAAACCAATTAAAACAGCTTCTAAACCATAAATTAAGAAACCGGCTAAAACTGTTAATGCATCTGTCACTAAAATGGTGCGCGAAATATCGGTACCAAAGTATTTATGCAAAATTAGTGGTGGAATATCCATACCTCCAGTTGAAGATCCAGTCTTAACAACCATTCCAATTCCAGCACCACCAATCAGACCACCAAAAACAGCCGCTAATAGCGGATCAATAGTAGGTGGTACACATGTCTTTTGAACTAAGGTTAAAAGGAACGGATAAAGGAACGAACTAATGAAGGTATTAACCATAAAATGGTTACCCAATAAAGCCCAACCCAGTGCCAGCAAGCCAACACTTAAGAGCCAAATAATCATGGTTTCACTCAGTGGCACAAATGGTGATAATAGCACCGCAATACCAGCGACTCCACCAGTTAAGACAGCGTTGGGCAAAATGAATAAACCAATCGATAAGGCTAATAAGAAGTTTCCTATAAACAAAGTTCCTAGTTCAATAATTTTTTTCTTAATTTGCATACCAATATTATACAATATTTAATTCGCTATATGTGTTATATTTCACGGATAGCAGTGTCCTTTAATAGATAACATAATTATTTAAAATATGTAGGTAAAAGAATATTTTTTCATCCACTGCAACAATTTTCAGAAAATATGCTATTATATATTTAACAAGGAGGTCAAATATTATGAAATTAATATTAGCCATCGTATCAAATGATGACAGCAGTGCTGTATCGAATCTATTACTAAAAGAAAATTTCCAAGTTACACGTTTAGCTACAACTGGTGGATTCTTAAGAGCCGGAAATACAACAATGATTATTGGTTGTGATGATAGTCTTGTTGATCGTGCAATTGAATTAATCGGTCAAGAATCAAAACGTCGTACTGAAATCGTGCCTTCCACTGCGTCATACGATATTGGACGTTATGCTTCATTCCCAATTGAAGTTCAAGTTGGTGGGGCAACAATTTTCGTATTAGATGTTGCACAATTCTGCAAGTTATAATCGTTGAATTTATTTACAATGATTTAAATTATAATCATATCCGCAATCAAGGAATCATATCGAAGTATGATTCCTTTTTTAATCGACAAAATTTTGTAAAAAGATATATCCTACGTAAAGATAAAATAAAAAAAGACGAAAATTTACGATTCTCGTCTTTGTTTTAATTATAGCAAGTGAATACCGTTCGCAGCTGCATAGATATAGGTTTGTTCAGGCCAAACACAAGCTTGAACTTCGCCAATATGAGCTTTATTCAATAATAATAAGCAGATACGTGATTGACCAATCCCACCACCAATTGTATAAGGTAGTTCCTTATGCACTAATGCATCATGAAAAGGTAATTCTAAACGTTCAAGGCAATTCCTTTCAGTTAGTTGTTTAACCAAAGTCTTCGCATCAACACGAATACCCATCGAAGATATTTCAATTGCATGACCTAAAATTGGATAATAAATTAAGATATCACAATTTAGTGACCAATCATCGTAATCGGGTGCGCGCATATCATGTGGCTTACCCGATTTTAATTTTTCACCAATTTGCATGATGCAAACAGTGTGATGTTCCTTAGCGATTGCATCTTCGCGTTCCTTTGAAGTTAAATTTGGATATAAATCTTCTAGTTCTTGCGAAGTAATAAAGAAGACATTTTCTTCAATCACATTATCAAGCTTGTCGCATAAATAGTGAAGATCCGCTTCTGTTTCTTTAAGGGAACGCATAATTAAACGCACATATTCCTTTAATGTTTCAAGGTTGCGATCCTTTTCAGCAATTATTTTTTCCCAGTCCCATTGATCAACATAAAATGAATGAATATTATCAACTTCCTCATCACGGCGGATAGCATTCATATCAGTATAAATGCCGTGACGATGATAATCATATTTTTTAAGCGCAAGACGTTTCCATTTCGCTAATGAATGTACAACTTCAAGTTCATCATTTACGGCGTGTGCATCAAAACTAACAGGGCGTTCAACACCATTCAAATCATCATTTAAACCACTATTGCGTTCTACAAATAAAGGTGCAGATACACGCATTAAATCTAAATGATGAGCTAAACGCTTTTCAAATGTATCTTTGACGAATTTGATTAACAATTCCGTTTCATAGTAATTTAATTTATCTTCATAATTAATTGGTGTCCACATAATAAAAACCTCGCGATAGTCTTTATTATACACATCATATCGCGAGATTTATAGGGTTTATTCTTCAAATTGTGAATTATACAACTTAGCATAGAAACCATTCTTAGCTAATAAAGTTTCATGGTTTCCAACTTCGACAATATCTCCTTCGTTTAAAACGATAATCTTGTCAGCGTTTTTGATGGTGCTTAAACGGTGTGCAATCACAAAGGCTGTACGACCATTCATTAAGCGTTCCATACCACTTTGAATCAATTGTTCAGTTCTTGTATCAACACTCGATGTCGCTTCATCAAGAATTAAAATCTTCGGGTCTTTTAAGAAAGCGCGGGCAATCGTCAATAATTGTTTTTGACCCTGCGAGATACTTGCTGTATCTTCGTTAATCTCAGTATCATAGCCTTTATCAAGAGTCTTCACAAAATGGTTAACGTGAGCATTTTTACAAGCTTGCATAATTTCTTCTTCGCTCGCATCAACTTTGCCATAGCGAATATTATCACGAATTGTGCCTGAATATAGCCATGCATCTTGAAGAACCATACCAAATAAAGATCTCAAATCATGGCGGGTAAAGTCTTTGATATCATGACCATCGATGTAGATATGGCCATCGTTTAATTCATAGAAACGCATCAATAACTTTACAAGAGTTGTCTTACCAGCACCAGTCGGACCAACAATTGCAATTTGCTCGCCAGCCTTAACTTCCATATTGAAGTCTTTGATGATGATATTATCAGGATTATAACCAAAGCGCACATGGTCAAATTTCACATTGCCATCGATGATAAGTTCACCTTTTTCATCAACAACTGGAATTGGATTTTCACAATCCGGGCTTTCTTCAGGCTCATCAAGCAATTCAAAGACACGTTCTGCAGCTGCCACCATCGATTGCATGACATTCATGGTTTGAGCGATGGACATAATTGGTTGATTAAATTGGTTGATGTATTGAATAAAAGCTTGAACATCACCTAAGGCAATACGGCCATTAATAACACCCATGCCACCTAATAAGCAAATGACAACGTAACCAACATTTCCAAGGAAACTAGTAATCGGTTGCATAATCGAAGACAAGAAGTTTGACTTATAAACCGTCTTAAATAATTTATCATTCAAATCATCAAATTGTTCGATAGCCTTATCTTCATAATTATATGTTTTGACAACTAAATGTCCTGAATAAATTTCTTCAATATGGCCATTCACCTTGCCAAGATAACGTTGTTGCTCGACGAAATAACGTTGCGAACGTTTAACGATAAAGGCCGCAACCATACCAGACAATGGCACAATAATTAAAGCAGCTAAGGTTAATGTACCACTGATTGAAATCATCATAATAAGCACACCTATGACGGTTGCGAAGCCAGAAACAATTTGAACAATTGTTGAATTCAAGTTTTTCGAAATATTATCGACATCATTTGTAACACGTGATAATACTTCACCATGGCTTTGTTTATCAAAATACTTTAATGGCAAACGATCAATTTTCTCCGAAATTTCTTTACGTAAATTGTATGAAATAGTGACTGAAATCTTCGAGACAATCCAGTTTGAGAGATAACTGACAACAGCACTACCAATATAGATGATTAAAATGTAGCCAAGAATTTGACCAATTTTGCCAAAATTAATACCAGGACCACCACGGTACTTACTTGTAATACCATTAAATAATTCGGTTGTTGCTAGGCCCATAACCTTCGGTCCTGAAACCATCAGTACTGAGCCACATAAAGCCAAAACTAAGACAAATAGAATACGGCCATAATATGGTCTTAAATATTTGAATAATGAGTGAGCAGTCTTTTTGAAATCTTTAGGCTTTGCCACTTTTTTATTAGTGTTATGCATTAGCTAATTCCTCCTCACTTAATTGAGAACGGGCGATTTCTTGATATACGTCACAATCCTTTAATAATTCTTCATGTGTTCCCTCACCAACAACTTGACCTTGATCAAGAACGATGATACGATCAGCATCTTTGATAGTTGAAATTCTTTGGGCTACAATCAAAATTGTTGCTTGAGTCTTGGCAATCTTATCTTTTAAAGCTTGTCTTAAAACCTTATCAGTTTGATAGTCAAGGGCACTGAAAGAATCATCAAAAATATACAAATCCGGGCCTTTAGCTATTGCCCGGGCGATTGAAAGCCTTTGTTTCTGACCACCAGAAACATTCGTACCACCTTGAGTAATAAGACTCTTTAGACCATATCGCTTGCTATCGACAATATTGCGTGATTGTGAAATATCAATCGCTTCTTCAATCGCTTCATGATCAAGTTCTTGGCCAAACGTAATATTTGATTCAATATCGCCAGTAAATAGTACAGCCTTTTGTGGTACGTAACCAATATGTTCACGTAATTCTTTTTGGCTTACATCACGAATATCAATACCACCATATGTAATCTTGCCATTAGTCACATCAAATAATCGTGGTATCAATTTAATCAAAGTTGATTTACCAGAACCAGTTGAACCAATAAAGGCTACTGTTTCACCCGGCTTGGCTTCAAAATTAATATGTTCAAGAACACATTCTTCAGCATTTGGATATTTGAAACAGACATCATCAAACTTTAAAACAGCTGGTTCGTTTGGCAAACTGATTGTTTCTTCCTTGTCAACGATTGAATTAGGCATGTCAATAACCTCAAAAACACGGCGTGTACTAACTAAAGCACGAGGCACCATAATCCAAATCACAGCAATCATCATGAAACTCATTAAAACTTGAGTTGAATATTGAATAAATGCCATCATATCGCCAACACTCATTGCATTGATATCAATAAGTGAACCCGCAAACCAAACAATTGCAATCGAAACAGCATTCATGACAAACATCATCATCGGCATCATTAAAGCCATCATACGTTCAACAAATAGATTTGTCTTTGAAAGATATGTATTCGCATCATCAAAACGCTTTTCTTCTTGATCTTGTGTATTGAAAGCACGAACAACTAACATACCATTTAAGAACTCACGCATTACGGAATTCAAACGGTCAACGGTTGCTTGAATAGTTTTAAAACGTGACATTACCACTAATAGTGTAAACAACATCAAACCGATAATAGCAGCTAACGCTACAAGTAAAATCCAAAGCATGTCTGGATATCTAAAGACTTTCATAGCTGAAACAATACCTGTTAATGGTGCGATTAAAATAACACGCAACATCATTTGTACAAGCATCCTAATTTGGTTGATATCATTTGTCGTACGTGTAATCAATGATGAAGTTGGAATTTTTGAGAATTCCGCTGCACTGAAAGAAGTTACCTTCTTAAAGACATCTGATCGAATATTCATTTCAACTTTTGCTGCAACTTTTGTCGCAAGATAAGTTGTACATATTTGCATCAAGACACCAATAAAAGCGACTCCGAGCATTTCAAGACCTGTCGCAAAAATGTAGTTTGTTTGCATCTTGCCGACATCAAGACCGATTGCGCGATACTCATCTCCAATATAAGCAATAGCGACACTATTTAAATCGCCATCAAAATCAGCCATTTTATCACCGATAGCAGCCACAACTTCTTCGCGAATCTTTGAATTATTCGCTATCATTTGATATTCGGTATCTGATAAATCAATCGCCGATAAAATCTTTGTATAGACAATTGGTTTTAGTAATAACTCTTCAAGATTTTCATCGTGTTCTTCATTTAAAACATATAGATTTTCATCAAAGCGATATAGCTTGTTCTCGATACGTACATCTTCATCAGCCTTAATCAAAGTATAATCTTCGTAAACATCTTCGCGTTTATCTTCATCAATGAAGGCTAAAATATGTTCTAACTCCGATTCACGAACAATCTTTAATTCAGTTTCTGTAATTCCACCATTTTGAATACCGTTAGTGACGATATCACTCATGTAGTCCGGTAATGCTAAAGTACAACGAACTTGCATGAAGGTTAATATGATGACAATCAAAACGACAAACCAAAATGGTTTTAGATAGTTCAATATCTTCTTCATTAAATCACTCCTATCTTGTAATTTTATGACTTATATTTGAAATTAATGTGAAATTTTCCATCAAAAAAGCATCATTTATATGATGCTTTTAACAAATGCTATGCATAACATTTTTATGTTTTAATAATTTATAATTCAATGGACTTATTTGTCAGTATGATGAATTTTATTCGCCTCGAAGAAGGCGTCATCGCTCTTAATAGGATGTCCTGTTGTTCGTCTTAAGAATCCGATTACTGGGTGCACTTTTGGATTGATCATTCCTGTTAATTCAATAAACATCCATGCAACGCAACATAATACAAATAAGAAAATAATACCAATCGTTTCATTAAAGAATGTGATAATTGCGCTAGCCCCAAATAAACAAGTAACTAGATATAGTAATAAAACAGTATTACGATGACTTAAGCCAATCTTATACATCAAGACATGGTGTAAATGTGAACGATCAGCTTCAGAAATCTTTTGGCCTTTTAATTTACGACGGATAATCGCCAAACTTGTATCAGCTAATGGTACAAATAAAATAATAATTGGAAAGCCTAAAGTGATAAAAGTACTTGTCTTAAAACCCAATAAGCCTAAACAAGCAATCATATAGCCTAAGAATAAAGCTCCACAATCACCCATAAAAATTGACGCTGGATGGAAATTATATGGCAAGAAACCTAAAATTGAACCAACCATAATCAACGAAATAACGCAAATATCACGACGCCCCATAAAGAAACCAATCAAACCAGTAACACATAGAACGATTGCCGAAATACCAGCAGCCAAACCATCTAATCCATCAATCAAATTAATCGCATTAGCTACGCCGATAATCCATACAAATGAAACAAGAAATGACAACGGACCAAAATCAATAGTAATAAATGACAATGAAATTTCGCCAAGTTGGATATCGCCATAAATCAGCGGTACAAGCGCTGCAATCATAATCAGCAACATCTTGTACTTCGGTTTTAAATCGAACATGTCATCAATGACACCGCCCAAGAAAATTAGTAAACTGCCGATTAAAATCGAGTTAATCGTTCGATCGGCTTTAACCATTACACTCATCGTGATGATGAAAGCAACATATATCGCAAGACCACCAAAACGGACAATCTTGCCATGGTGAATAGTTCGTTTATTTTCAACTGCATAAATCCCTAAATTGAAGCCTAGTAATTTAGCAATTGGTGTAAACATTAATGAAATTAAAAATGCTAAGCCAAAATATGGTAATGCACCTAAGACTAAATTCATTTGTTCACCTCCTAATCCTTAAGATTATAACATAAATGTCTTATACGTAATTGATAAGATAAAACGCCCAAATAGATATGCAAGCGCCATTGCTAAAATTAGATATAAAGCTTGTGCTTGAGCCGGACGATTCTTTTTGAGAAATTTATTAAAGTCCACAGCCGATAAAGCATATAGGCATGCCACAAAACTACAAAAGTAGCAAGCTAGATTCATAATATATCCCATATTATTTATCACCCTTAATTTGTGTCACGATAGTGCCATCATCCTTAATAACATTCATGTTGACAACTTTACCTTTTTGGAGAGAACCTAATCGATGATCTAAACCCAAATAACGATAAGCATTAAGCGCCGTCATTGCTGCTACCTCATTTAATTGATAACCCAAATTTATCAAGCGTTTAGATGCTTTGACCATATCTTCACTAGATACGATAATATGTCTAGGTCCTAATTTATCGACCATAATTTTAAGCATCATATCATCAAATTCTTCATTGACATCAATTTCAACCATAAAATAGTCATCAATGAAAGGGATATTATTCAGATTACGGGTTTTAAAGTCAACTCGTGAATCATGTTTCATATATTCAGCTAACAAATTAAATCTCAAAGCTTTGAGTTCCCAAGCATCAAGTTTTGAACGAATAACCGCCATCTTGATATCACGATCACGCAATTCTTTCAAAATTTGTGGGCTTTGAAGGTCGGGCACTAAACTGACCATCTTCAATTTTTGATTACGATTAATATAATGCAACTCTTCGCGGCCTAACACACCTTGATTTTCATATCGCAAACCGATACAGCCGGTATATTCTTTAATAGTCTCAACAAAGTTAGGACCAATCACAACTTTAAGATAAGCACCAACGCCTTCACTCACACGTGAACTAACTTGGTTAATGTTTACCATTGCAGGCATTAAAGTTAATCCATGCATATCAATTTGTTTGCCTTCAAAATTTTTCAAACGTTTTTGATATTGCCCAACATAAACATCTTCAATCAAACCATTATTAAGAACGATAGCACCGTCCAAAAGGATTTTACTATCGTTCACGACTAATTTAGCGTTTTTTAATAAGAGTTTGTTTGTCATATAGCTATTTATTTTCTAAAGCTGAAATAATTGTAGGAAGAACTTGTTTTTTACGTGAAACTAGTTCTGCAACAAATCCATTTTCATCAGTGCTATCAGCAAAAGCATTCATGATTACATTCTTCTTTGGACCACTCATTAATAAGTATGAACCTTCGCCAGTTGGAATTGTGCACATAACCAATAATAATGCATAATTCTTGTCAGCACATACTTCATCAATATAGTTTTGAAGATTGTCTTTAATTTGATTGTATTCATCGCGAGTCTTGCAGTTAGTTTGTGAAATACCTACTTTTAGACCCTTAATATCGAATTCTTTGAAATCTGTATAGACGATTTCAATATTATCCTTAGTTAAAATTGATTGCGCAGAGCCAATGAATCCTTGCCAAATATCATCAACTTTTTCACCAGAAATTTCTTCTAGTTCTTTAACCATATCTAAATCGATTTGAGTTGTTGTAGGTGATTTGAAACACATTGTATCAGCAATAATACCACTAAGTAATAAACCAGCTAAATTCTTATCAATTTTAATGTGATTCTCCTTAAACTTTAAGGCAACGATTGTACAAGTTGCACCAACAATCATTGTCGTAATCGAAATAGGAGAAATCGTTTCTAAACCACCAAAACGGTGATGGTCAACGATTTCAACAATTTCACCGCTAGAAATATCGTCGATTGTTTGTGACATTTCATTGTGGTCAACCAAGATATAGCGATTCTTTTCATAATTCATTAAATGATAACGATCAATTTGACCGATTACACGACCATTGCGATCAAGTACTGGATAACCATGGAAACGAGTCTTAGTCATTTGTTCACCAGCTTCATCAACTGTGTCATGCGAACTAAAAGTAACTAGTTTTTCGCGTTTAGTCATGATGTTGACAACAGAAGGAGCTTGGAAAATTAATTGTGACACATTTAGTGGCGGTAAATTTGTCGCAATAACTGAGACACCATTTTTCTTAGCTTGTGCTAAAGTCACATCATCAATCCAATCTTCACCAACGATGACAAGCAAAGCAATTTTTCCATTTAAACAATAACGTTGGATTTCAGGTGAATTATTCACAACAACAATTGAGTTATCTTTAATTTTTGAAGCATATGTTGGATAGAAATCAAGGATACCACTTGGAGTAAAACTATCTGCTTCATATAGCACTTTCGCTTGTAAAGTCTTAACAATTTGTTTTAACTTAACAGTCGCAAGCATATGTTTCATCTCTTCTTCGCTCGAAGTCCACAAAGAAGTTACATCTGTCAATGTAACTAAACCACTTAACACATTGTTTTGGTCAGTTACAACCACACTACGGTGACCATTAACAATATGGTCAATTGCTTCTTTGATTGTAATTTCTTCTGAAGCAATGCACGGTGTTTCTAATTCGATTTCTTTTAATAAACATTTTGCACTGAATAATTTAACCGGTTCTTCAAATCCAAAACGTTTTAATAAATATTCAGTTTCTGGACCGATGCCACCTAAACGGCCAGCAACGGCATTAATTCCTAATTCTCTTTTCAATCGAGCATATGTTACAGCAGCTAGAATCGCGTCTGTATCTGGATTTTTGTGCCCAATGACATAGATTGGTCTTTCTTTCATATTTTTCCTTCCCATCTAACAAAAGTTCCGGAGAACTTCATCTATTTTATCTCGAGTAATTGCCCCCTCACGTGCAATTCTCATTTCATTTGTCATATCTACAATTGTACTCGCAATTGTGCTATGTGCCGAACCCAAAACAATCCCATCGATTCTTCCTTCAAGTTCTTTAAGAACTTCAAAGTCTTCCTTCATACTTGGATGATTTGAAAGATTAGCACTCGTAACCAATAACGGTTTCCCGAGTTCTTTCAACATACCCAAAATAAATTCATCATTCGGAATTCGAATCGCAATGGTTGAAAAACCATTTGTCACAAAGTCGGGAATACATGGTTTCTTTTTCAGAACTAAAGTTAAGGCACCTGGGGTTAAATGTTCTATTAGAACACGGGCTTCATCACTCAATTCCGCAACTTTTTCAATCATCGCTAAATTTGCGCACATCATCGGTAAAGGCTTTTTTTCATCGCGCCCTTTTGCAATTTTGATATGCTGTATCGCAGTTTCATTGTCATAAACACATCCAAGCCCAAAGACTGTATCGGTTGGGAATGCGACAATCGCGCCCAAGCGTAAATCCTCGACAACTTGTTCGAGTTCTGACTTCATATATTGTCTTGTCTTCATGTAATTATTATAAAGCATTTTAAGCAGTTTTATAACTACTTTAATGCTTGTGAATGATTAGCGACTTCCATACCGTAAATAAAGAGAACTTTTGCATCTTTTTCAAAGCTTAATTGATCTAAAAAATTTGATTTAAAATAACGTAAATCAACAACTTGAATCTCTTCATATGATGGAATTAATAAAGGCAATAATGAACTTGTGAATGAATCACGGAAAATAATTAATTTTTGGCCATTATTTGCGTGCGGATTTTTGATATCCAAGAACGCTGTTGGGCCATCGACATATACATCATATGTGTCAAGATGTTCTAAACCTTCAAGATTGTAGACCGGAACATTCTTTTGTTTTTCATAACTCATCACTTCAACATCGGTGAATTGTGGATTATCTAAATAAACTAATGTATCCGGTTTTACAAATGAGGCAGCCTTACCGTATAAAGCACCATAGAACGGTTCAAAGGTCTTGGCTTCATAATCCCAAGCTGTATATTCATCACCTAGTGTTTCGACTAAATATTGCGCAACTGGCTCAAGCTTTTCTTGATTCCAGTGAATATCTGTACGATAAAAACTATCAATATTTAAAACACTGTATAAATTTATAGTTGGATAACTATTTGTTTTTTCAAACATTTCAAAGAAAGTTTGATAATCAAAATCTGGATGTTGATTATGTTCTAGATAATCATTTTTACGCGGAATTAATGCATAATAGACATCTTGATCAGCGAAATATTTCGCAATTACCTCATGAGTTAATTCGTTTAAATGTTTGATTGCTTTTTCATCAATTTTCGCATCCATTTCAAAAATACGATTGTCTTCAATGAAGATACCATTATTGTCACTTAAATTAAAGATTTCGTTGTTCACAAAAGCTTTAATTGAACGAAATTCATCGCGAAAGACAAAATGGTCGGTTAAATATTTATCTAATTCATCAAAATATTTATCATTTAATTTTTGATTAGTTTTATATAGTTTTGGCCAAGGGGCGAGTTTGCGACGCTCTGAAAAAGATAATTCAGAGGGATTGAATAAACCCGCAATTCCAAAACCTACAAGAAAAACTATAAACACTCCAATAATAATTTTCTTTTGCATAATGTCACCTAAAAGCGGAAATACAAGAATGGATTAAAACTTGCATCTAATAAATAAGCTGTTGTAATAATTAAAGCACCTAAAACAAGCACAATATCTAAATTCGCAACAAACACAGGATACCTTGACTCAATTCGATGATATAAATTTTTACAAAGCGGCGTCATACCAACAAAACCAACAATCAACAACACAAAATAACTCTTAGCATAATACCAAGACGTTGAATCGATGAATTGCGCGCCTTGAATGCCAAACATCGTCTTAAAATTAATGACAATTTCACTCAAACTGCTGTGGTTGAAAATTACAAAACTCAAAACCACAATTACAAAAGTTAAACACGTACCAAGAAACGGATATTTCTTAAGATAACCAAGCGTATAACGTTTTTCAATCACAAGAATGATTGCGAAGAATAATCCCCAGAACATAAAGTTCCAGTCAGCGCCATGCCAGAAACCAGTTAAAAACCAAACAACCGCAATGTTAAAATATTGTCTTAAAGTTCCTTTACGGCTACCTCCTAATGGAATATAAACATAATCTTTAAACCATGATGATAAACTCATATGCCATCTACGCCAGAAATCGGTTACCGAACTTGCGATTAAAGGATAATTAAAGTTTTCTAAGAAATGGAAACCAAAGAATAAGCCCATACCAATTGCCATATCACTATATGCGCTGAAATCAAAATACA
>JAHHTG010000020.1 GCA_020024765.1 Thomasclavelia sp.
TTTTACAATGGTGGAGCATAGCGGGATCGAACCGCTGACCTCCTGCGTGCAAAGCAGGCGCTCTCCCAGCTGAGCTAATGCCCCAATGTATATTCAACTTGATAATTCGAATGGTGGGCCTGAATGGACTCGAACCAACGACCTCACCCTTATCAGGGGTGCGCTCTAACCACCTGAGCTACAGGCCCAACTTGTTTGAACTATCAAGTGCTTAATAATAATACCAAAGAGATATTTAATAGTCAAGCATCTTTTTTAACTTTTTTAATTATTTTCGATATTTTAGTTATCATCGTTATGTAATCGCCAAAATAAAAGAAATATGGTAGACTTTAGACAGTGAATTCGCTAAATATTTAGCAGAAAGAGGGGAATTGAAATGAAAATTGTAATCATTGAACCATTAGGCATTGATTCAGATGTTCTTGAATCGTTACGTGCTAAAGTGGTTAAAGATGGCGATGAATTCGTCGCTTATGACACTCGTGTAACTGATGAAGCTACATTAATTGAAAGAGGCCATGATGCTGATATTATCGTGGTTGCAAACTTACCATTAAACGCAAATGTAATTAATGGTTTTGATAACCTTAAGTATCTTGCAATCGCATTCACTGGTGTTGACCATGTTGATTTAGCTGCATGTAAGGCTAAAGGTGTTCAAGTAAGTAATGCCGCTGGTTATTCAACAGCTGCTGTTGCTGATTTAGTATTTGGTTTAGTAATCGATTTATACCGTCATATTGACAAGGCTAACGAATTAACACGTGAATCAAAGACTAAAGCAGGCTTATCAGCATTTGAAATTGAAGGCAAGAAGTTTGGTGTTCTTGGAACTGGTGCTATTGGCTTAAGAGTTGCATCAATCGCTCATGCCTTTGGTGCAGAAGTATATGCTTATAGTCGTACTGTAAAAGATATTCCGTACATTAAATATGTTGATAAAGAAACATTATTCAGAGAATGCGACATCGTATCTGTTCATACACCTTTAAACAACGAAACTCGTGGTTTAGTTGGTGAAAAAGAATTAGGTCTAATGAAGAAGAGTGCTTTATTAATTAATACAGCTCGTGGACCAGTTGTTGATCAAACTGCTTTATACAATGCCTTAATCAACAATCAAATTGCTGGCGCTGGTGTTGACGTATACGAAGTTGAACCACCAATCAGTGCTGAAAATCCATTATTAAAGACAACAAACACAATCTTAACTCCACACCTAGGTTTCTATACTAAGGAAGCATTAGTTAAACGTGCAATTATCGTCTTCGATAATATCAAGGCTTATTTAGAAGGCAATCCTACTAATTTAGTCAATCTTTAAGATTTGGCGTAATTCATTTAAATCACTGATGTGATAATCAATGTGATAGTTTTCAAGGTTAGCGGTCGTATGATTTGGATCATAAAAACATGTCTTGATACCAATATTATTGCCACCTTGGATATCACTTGTAAGTGAATCACCAATAATTAAAATTTCATCTAAACTATAAGACCCAATCGTGTTTAAAACTTGTTCAAAGAATTCGCGATTGGGTTTTTCAACTTTAAGTACATCAGAGATGAAAACACCATCTAAGATATCGTTTAAGTGTGATGTTGCCAATTTCTTATGTTGAGCAGTATAAGTACCATTTGTTACAGCATATTGTTTAAAGTTTTTGCGGAAGTCTTCAATCAATTCGTAAGCATGATCATTAAAGAAGACATGATCACCAAGACCTAATTGGAAATCTAAATTAAAAGCGGCGTAGTCGCTAAATTCGATGCCAACTTCTTTAAAAAAGTCACGGAATCTACCAAGTAGAACTTCTTGTTTAGAAATTTCATTTCGTTCTAAAAGTTTCCAATAATTGGTGTTAATTTTTGTATATTTTTCTTTATATTCACTGGTGAAAGTTCCCAATCCATATTTGTTGAATGCATCTTGCATAGAATGGAATTCAGCTTTTTCGAAGTTTAGCACTGTTCCATCAATGTCCCATAATAAAACTTTAATCATGTTAGATAGTAGCTCCTTTTTTCGTCCATGGATAGACATAATATAAGATTTGACCCGCAATACAAATCACGATATTTGATAGAATCATTGACCACCAAATACCTGTTGGACCGAAGGTTGTATATTTTCCGAAAAGATATATCATTGGAATTCTTAGTCCCCATAAGCGGATGGTTGACAATATCATTGTGATACCTGTATTACCCGAACCATCAAAGACGCCAGATAAGTCTTGGAACCATCCCATGAAATAGGCTGTAGCAATTGAATAATAACTATACTCAAGCGCAAGAGCCATTAAGGCGGCTGAGGCATCACGGATAAATAAATTAATTAAGAACTTAGCGCTAAATAATCCGATAACGGTCACAATTATTGCGATGATGGTCATTAATTGAGATGCTTTGTGGAAACATTCTTTGGCACGATCTGGATTATCGTTGCCTAAGTTTTGGCCAATGAAGGTAGATAGAGCTGCACCAATACCATTTACTGGAATGTAAAAGATGTTTGAGATATTGTTGCCGATACCATAAGCCGACATTGCGATTGAACCATAAGCTACAATGCTTTTTGACATAATGACAAAGCCAAATGAGGATAAGAATTGACCAAGAGAGGCCGGAATTGCAATCTTGACAATCTTTGACATCAAGCTCATTTTGAAACGATAGCGCTTGAAAGAAATCGTAATATTCGAATGGTCATTAATTAATAAATATAAAATAATTGGTGAAACAATAATTTTAGACAAAGTTGTAGCTAAGGCCGCACCTAAAGTTCCTAAATCGAAATTAAAGATGAAGATAGGATCTAAAATAATGTTCAAGATTGCTGCTAGAGCATTGAGTTTAACACCGGTTTTTGTATCACCATTACTTTGTCTGATACATTGAAACATCGTTAATAAGAATAAGAAAAGATAGTCAAAACTAATACCAAGGAAATAAGCGATGGTGTCATTGTAGATATCGGCAGGGGTTTCAAGCCAATTAAGAATTGGGTCTGCAAAAGTGAAAGAGATTAAACCAATCGCAATTCCTAAAAAGATACATAGACCGATTAAATGGGTTGCGATGTCTCGAGCCTTCTCTTTATCGCCTTGACCTATGCTTCTAGAAATTAAAGCAACACCTGCGGCACTTAAACCACTTGCAAATGCGACCCCGCAGTTCATAATTGGTGAAACAAGCGTTAATGCACCAACCTGTAATTCACCCATTTGACCAATAAAATATGTATCGACAACACCATAAAACGCATTAATGAGGTTTAGAAACATTAGCGGAATTGCTAGTTTCAATAGGCCATCTTTAATGTCACCTTTTAGAAGTTGTTCGTTAGTAATACCTGTACGCATATGTTTATTATAGTCTTAAAAGGTATGTAGAGAATAGTCAATGTAAATACTTAAATGATATTTGTTTCAAAAAATAAAAATGTGTTCAAAATTTCACCTAAAACATTGAATGTAAGCCTTTACATTTAATAATTAAGTGTTATAGTTAAGTCAAGGTTATTATTAAATAACTTATAATCGCAAAACTAATTGTTTTTTCATGAACAACTTCCTTTCTAAAAAAGCAACCATGTGGTTGCTTTTTTCTTGTGCAAATACAAATGTATAACTGAGTTATAACCAAGCGAATCGTATAATTTGGTAAAGAGGCGGTTGATAAGAAAAAACATTAATGATTACATTAATTTGTGTTAATGTTGTTTACCGGTTGTAACACAAAAGATAAAGAAGAAACTGGTCGGTAATTATGATAACGAAATTAATCTTTTATAAATAGAAATGAAAAGTTGATCATAGATAATCGATTAAACTTTGGGATTGGTTATGGCTATTAATATGGGTTAGATAACATGATTCATTGATGGTAAGTAATGGGTTTTGTAAAAGAAAATTAATAAAAAAAGAACTACATCATGTAGTTCTTAAATAATCGTTATTTTAAACGCTTGAAGATTGGATCGGTTGCACCTGAAACAATTGCATCGGCAATGACAGTTGTACCTTTCCAGTTACCATGTAGGGCTTTACCGCCACCAAGGTAAACAGCAACGTGTGATAGACCATTACCACCATTAGCATATTCGATAATATCGCCTGGTTGGGCTTCATCGTATGAAACAGTGTATGTATCGTAGATGTTGACGTTGTAACCCATGTATTCATTCATAAATGCACGTGCTACAGCGACACATTGACCTTCCATACCTAAGTAATTAAGAGCTAGGTTATAGATATCAGTGTTGCTTTCTTCGGTAGTATCAGCAGCCAAATATTCGCGCATAGCATTGCGGCGAACTGCTTGTTCTTTTTCTTCCTCGATAATTCTTTGACGTTCTTTTTGAGCCATCAAAGCATCGTATTCTTCTTGCTTAAGAACTTTTACTTCGGCATCAATTGAAGTAATATTCTTTGAAGAGTCCATTGCGATAATGTTCATTGTGTATGTTCCGGCTTTGCTTAGGTTAACTTCACCAAAGCTTGTAACGTTGACATTATCATCTTCATCTTCAACATCAATAAAATCGGATAAAACTAATTTTTGATTTTCGGCAAGAATAATACCATCTTCATTTTTAAATGTGATAGTAGGACTAGTAAGGTCACTTATTAAGCGAGTAGCTTCCTTAACTTCTGGGTCTTCTATAGTTGTATTGCGCTTAAATCCGACTAAGCAAAAGACTACTAGTAGAACCAAAACGATATTAAGTTTTTTCATAGTATCTCCTATAATAGTTCGTGTTCTTCACACACTCGAATATTATAGTTAGTTTTGGGATAGATTGCAAGTTTTAGCAATTTGTAAGGGCTTAAATGTAGACGTTATGCACATTTTTCAATAAATGTTATAATAAAAACATGCAAAAAGTGCTTGTAATCGTTGGGCCAACCGCTGTCGGGAAAACAGCATTTAGTATTAAAACGGCTCAAAAATTTGACGGAGAAATTATCTCGGGTGATAGTGTTCAGATCTATCGTGGTTTTGATATTGGCTCTGGAAAAATTAAATCAGAAGAAACACAAGGGGTATCACATTATTTAATTGATAAACTTGATTATCATGAAGGTTATAATGTGGCGAATTTTCAAAGTGATGCGCGTAAGTTGATTGATGAGATTAGTGAACGTCACCATTTACCAATGATCGTTGGAGGAACGGGTTTATATATTAAAGCCGTTTTATATGACTATGTTTTTAATAACGAAAAAGAAACTGATAATCAATATGAAGATATGACAAATGAAGAAATCTATCAGAAGTTGCAAGCTGTTGATCCTAAATGTTTAGAAAAGATTCATGTGAATAATCGTCGTAGATTGGTACGTGCTTTAAATGTTTATGAAAAAAATCAAAAGGGCATTAGTGAAATTAAAGATGAACAGAAACATGAGATGCTGTATGATGCCAAGATTATTGGTTTAACTTGCGAACGTGAACGTCTATACCAAAGAATTAATCAAAGAGTGGACCAAATGTTTGTAGAAGGTTTAATTAAAGAAATTAATGATTTAATGAAGAATGGAGTTACATTTGATGATAAACCAATGAGCGCAATTGGTTATCGCCAATTTGAGCCATTAGTTAAAGGCGAATGTAGCATTGAAGATGTATGTGAAACGATTAAACGTGATACTCGACACTTTGCGAAACGCCAATATACCTGGTTTAATAACCAAATACCGATTGAGTGGTTTGATATCGATGAACTAGATAAAGCTTTAGTGGCGATTAAGGAGTGGTTAGATGAATAATGGATATTTAGCACGTCTAAGAATTTTAATTGGTGATGAAGGCATTGATGTACTTTCTAACCGTCGAGTTATGATTTGTGGTACTGGTGGGGTTGGCTCGTTTGTTGCAGAAGCTTTGGCACGATCTGGTATCGGCGAACTGGTACTCGTAGACTTTGATGTCGTTGAAGAATCGAATCTTAATCGCCAATTAATGAGCGATAAAGCCCATATTGGGCAAAATAAGACGCAAGTCTTGAAAGAGAGGTTACAATTAATAAGCAACGTTAGAGTTGAAACAATAGATACTTTCATCGATGAAGATTTTGTTTTACCTGAACATTTAGATTATGTTGTGGATTGTATTGATACTCTAACTTCAAAATTTATTTTGGTTAAGAAGTGTCATCAAGCTAAGGTTCCAGTATTGAGTTCACTTGGTACGGCTTGTCGCTTGAATCCCGAAAATATCCGCTATACAACATTAGATAAGACACGTAATGATCCGTTAGGCAAAGCTTTTCGTAACTTAGCCAAAAAGGAACATTATCGTCATAAGATTGAAGTTGTCTATATCGATAGTCCGGCTATCGAACCTAAATATGTTGTGTTAAACAATAAGAATCGACCAACACTTGGTTCAAGCATTTTCGCTGTGGGTAGTGCTGGGTTATATATTGCATATATTGTCTGCTTAAAATTATTAGGAGGAACTATGAAATTTAAAGACTTTAAATATGAAAGAATTGCTTTTGAAGAAATCGCTGAAAAGTATGGCACTTTATTGGACCGCCTCGAAAAAGCTGAAGAAGTTAGCGAATTCAAAGAAATGTTCGATGAAATTAATGCATATCGTGGTCATCTACAAACAATGACAACCCTATGTTCAATTCGTTATACAGTTAATACTGCTGATGAATTCTATGCTGCTGAACAAGATTATTGGGATGAGACATCACCTAAGATTGCGGCTTTCGAAACACGTTTCGCTAAGATTTGCTTAGACTATAAGAAACGTGATGAATTAGGTATTCCAGAAACTTTCTTTTCGTTAAATGAAATGGCAACAAAGTGCTTTGATGAATGTATTATTGAAGACTTACAAGTTGAAAATAAGTTAGTGAGCGAATATTCAAAACTTAAATCGAGTGCCAAGATTGAATTTGATGGTGAAGTTTATAACCTTACAAATATCGAACCGATGGTCAACAATAAAGATCGTGGTATTCGTGAACGTGCTTATGCCGCTGTTAATGAATTCTACGAAAAGAATGAAGCGGAATTTGACCGTATTTATGATGAATTAGTTAAAGTGCGTGATACAATGGCTAAGAAATTAGGATATAAAGACTATATTGAACTTGGCTATTTAAGAATGTTCCGTCTTGACTACAACGCTGACATGGTATCAAACTATCGTCGCCAAATCTTAGAAGACGTTACACCACTTGCATCACGTATTTACACTAAACAAGCCGAACGTTTAGGCTTAGATAAATTAAAGGCCTATGACTTAAATTTCCATTTCAATAGTGGTAACCCTAAACCTCATGGTACAGCTGATGAATTAGTTGCAAGTGCACGTAAAATGTATCATGAAATGTCGGAAGATACAGGTAAGTTCTTTGATATGATGTGCGACCAGGAATTATTTGATTTATTAGCTAAACCAAATAAAGATACTGGTGGTTATTGCACATTCTTACCAGATCAAGGTGTGCCATTCATTTTTGCGAATTTCCGCGGAACTTCAGGTGATGTTGATGTCTTAACACATGAAGCAGGTCACGCTTTCCAAAGTTATATGACAACTCATTACAATGACAACTTACCAGTTGATTTAATTTATCCAACGATGGAAGCATGCGAAATTCATTCAATGTCTATGGAATTCTTCGCTCATCCTTGGATGGAATCATTCTTTAAGGAAGATGCAACTAAATATGTTTACCAACATATTGCTGATGCCTTAACATTCTTGCCATATGGCGTTCTTGTTGACCATTTCCAACATGAAGTTTATGCGCATCCAGAAATGAGTCCTGCTGAACGTAAGGCAACATTCAGAAGACTTGAAAAATTATACATCCCAGAAAGAGACTACGAAGGTTATGGTGTTCTTGATAGAGGCGGTTATTTCTATCGTCAAGGTCACATCTTCGCTTCACCTTTCTACTACATTGATTACACACTAGCACAAGTTTGTGCCCTTCAATTCTACTCAAGAACGCTTGAAAAGGATCCAGAAGCATGGCATGACTACATCAACTTATGTAAACTTGGCGGCACTAAGAGTTTCTTAAAACTTGTGGAAGCTGCTAATCTTAAATCACCATTCGAAGACGGCTGTTTAAAGAATGTCGTTAAGAATATGGAAATCGAATTAGATAAGATTGATGATAAAGCACTTTAAAATATAAATAAGGAGGAACTTAATGGAATTTAATCGTATTTACGATGAACGTACATACACTTTTTCTGATTTTTTAACTAGCACCTTTAGTTACATGGTTGTTGGTTTATTGATTACAGCTGTTACAAGCTTATTTGGATATCAATTTTTTGGTCATATCCTAACAAGTTTTGGTGGCATGATGTTGATTGCGATTATGCAAGTCGGCATCTCAGTCTTCTTTAGTTCAAGACTATTGAATATGGAACCAAGTACAGCACGTCTTTGTTTCTTGACATATTCATTCTTAACAGGAGTGACATTATCTTACTTACCATATGTCTATGGTGGTGGTACGTTATTTGTTGCCGTAGCAATGACAATAACAGTCTTCATTGCGATGGCTGTGATTGGTCATACAACTCATACGGATATGACAAGAATCCAACCATATTTATTTGCCGGTTTAATCGCATTATTAATCACAACTGTGCTTAATGCTTTCTTCTTCCATTCATTTGGCTTAGATGCCATGTTGAATTACGCAGGAATTATTATTTTCTTAGGTTTAATTGCCTATGATATGCAAAGATTACGTCAACTATATAATAGTGGGATGTATGAAGAAGAACTCGGCAAAAAATTAGCGATTTATGGGGCTTTCACTTTGTATCTAGACTTTATCAACGTTTTCTTACGTGTTTTACAAATTTTAGCTGCTAACCGCGATAACGATTAATTTAAAAGGCTGGAATTTCTAGCCTTTTATTCTATAGGAGGAATTATGGAAGTTTTAGTAGTAGTAGATATGCAAAATGATTTTATCGATGGTGCATTAGGTAGTCCGATGGCACAAGCTATTGTTCCAAATGTCATTGATAAAATTAAACATTTTGATGGCTTAGTTTTAGCAACTAGAGATACTCATTTTGAAAATTATATGGATACTCAAGAAGGCCATAATTTACCTGTACCTCATTGTATTAAAGGTACATATGGTCATAAGATTAATAGCGAAATCGCAAAATTAATTAAGACCGAACCTATTGATAAAATAACTTTCGGTAGTGTGGAACTTGCGACTAAGTTAAAAGAAATCGATGCCAAAGAACATATTGATAAAGTTACATTTATTGGTCTATGTACTGATATCTGTGTTATTTCAAATGCGATGGTTACAAAGGCCTTTATGCCTGAAGTACCAATTGCTGTAGATGCGAAATGTTGTGCAGGCGTTACTGAAGAAAGCCATTTAACAGCATTATCTGCCTTAAAAGCGTGCCAAATTGCGATTGAAAACGCATAAAATGGCTCTTTATAACTTTTTTCTAACTAAACATACTGTAATATAAAGTTATGAGAATACTATTAGTCGAAGATGAAAGAGATTTAAATTTTATTCTAGTTAAAGGACTCAAGAAAGTTGGTTATGCCGTTGATCCTGCATATGATGGTGAAGAAGCGCTTGAGCTTTTTGACATTAATGAATATGACATAGTGATTTTGGATCTAAACTTACCGGTTATTGATGGTATGGAAGTTTTAAAGAAAATCCGTCAAAATAATCAATCAGTTAAAGTATTAATTCTGTCTGCACGTTCAAGCATTGATGAGAGAGTTGCGGGACTTGATGCAGGAGCTAACGATTATTTAGTTAAGCCATTTGACTTTAAAGAATTGGAAGCGCGAATTCGTAATTTGTTACGCATGAATTTTGCGAAACGTCCTTCTATTCTAAAGGTTCAAGATTTGTCAGTTGATACCAATACAAAGAAGGTCTTCATTAGTGATCAAGAAGTGGAATTAACACGTAAAGAATATAGCATTCTTGAGTATTTTATTATGAATCAAGATCGTTTGATTTCGAATGAAGAATTATTTGAACACATCTGGGATTGTGAAGCTGATGAATTCTCGAATACATTGAAGTTCCATATGCATTCTTTAAAGAAGAAATTAGCAAACGTCAGTCCGAAAGAATATATCGTGAATAAACGTGGTCAAGGTTATCGAATCCGAGGTGAGCATGAAGAAGATTAGTATTCGTATGCGCCTTTCATTAATGATTAGTGCATTGGTACTTGTGTGTATGCTGATTAATACAGGATTCACAGTCTTTAAGATTCAAGAAGTGGCCTATCATTCAAAAGAAGATATTGCTGAGAATAAAGAAAAGGCCGATAAAAATGCAGAAGCGAAAGCTAATGCAAAGAAGGAACAATTCTACAATAACGCTTTATCGAATTACTTTGCGAATGATACAAATAAAGAAGACGACGTTAAATTAATTGCTAGTACTGATACCGGTAGAGCTTATGATAAAGCCATTGCGATTATGGAAGAGGGTTATGATGAAATAATTTCATCTCAAATTGAAACTTCCTTCTTGATAAGTGTGGTGGCCTTATTTATATCTTATTGGTTATCGGGCCGTTTATTAAAACCATTTAAGGAATTAGTCAGTGATATTGAAGGAGTTAATGCAAGTAACCTTAAAGATGCCTTGTCCATTGAACGGAAAGATGATGAGATTGGCCAAATTAAGCAAGCCATTAATGTAACTTTCAATATACTAAATGATGCCTTAAATAGACAAAGGAACTTCACATCAAATGTTTCGCATGAACTAAAGACACCTTTAGCGGTGATGAAAACTTATGCACAAATCTTAGATGAAGATAGTACTAAAGAAGAGTTCTTAATTGCGAATAATGTTCAACTTAAAAATATTGATCGCATGAATAATTTAATTAATGATTTCATGACTTATGTCAGCAATGATAAAATTGTTTATGAAACGGTTAATCTTAAAAATACGATTGATGAATTAGTTGAAGATTTTAAAGATACCGCAAGTGATAAACATATTGAATTTGAAGTCAGCGTGCCAAATATTACGGTTGAATCGAACGAAATCTTATTAAGAAGATTAATTTCGAATTTAATTAAGAATGCAATTAAGTATAATAAAACGGATGGGAAGATTTTTATAACTTTTGAAAAGAATACCTTAACTGTACGTGACACAGGTATTGGTATTCCTGAAGATAAGTTAGAAGATATCTTTGAACCATTGTTTTGTGTTGATCAATCACGAAGCCGAGAACTAGGAGGTTCTGGTTTAGGCCTCGCGATTGTTAAAAATATTTGTGATGTCTTGGGTTATAAGATTGAGGTATATTCAAAATTAACTCATGGCACTGAATTTATTATTAAGTTATAAAAGGAGAATAGAGTAATGAGTGATAAAGACTTTTTAAGCAACATCGCTTCCGAAGCCAAGAAACCAGAAAGTTTTAAGGAAGAGGTTCGCGTTCCCGTCCAAAAAGAAAAGAAACCAATTAAACCAGCTTATATCGCAATTCCAGTTGTTGTTTTAGCGATTGTTGCGGTTGTGGTTTATTTCTTGATGTTTAGTGCCAAGATTGAAATGCCTTCATTTGTCGGACAAACTAAACAAGAAGTTGGTCAATGGGTTAAACAACAAGGCGTTGAAGCAAGCGGTTTAGTATTTAGTGAAGAATATAATTTCGACTTTGAAGAAGGCCAAATTATCTCTCAAAGTATTGAACCAGGTAAAAAGGTAAAAGAAAACGTTAAGTTAAACTTTATCGTATCTTTGGGTGCCGACCCTGAAGAAGAAATCAGTTTGCCAGATATTTCGAGCATGACTAAATCAGAAATTCAAGACTGGGCTGATGAAAATAAATTATTAAAGATGAAGATTACAACTTCGTTCAGCGAAACAGTCGCAAAAGATGAAGTTATTTCATTTAACGTTAAAGGCTGTGAATCGGAATCATTCACACGTGGCTGTACTTTAAACATTTCAGTTTCTAAAGGACCTCAACCAGCTGGTGTCATCAAAGTTCAAAACTTTGTCGGAAAGAATGTAGCTGAAGTACAATCTTGGGCTGAAAAGAATAAAGTTGTTTTAAATGTAGTTGATGTCTTCAACGATGATAAAGCTGTTGGTGAAGTATTAACACAATCTATTAAAGAAAACGAAACTTTACAAGAAAAACAAGAATTAACAGTAACAGTATCAAAAGGCAAGGGTGTTAAAGTTCCTAATTTCGCATCAATGTCTAATCAAGAAGTTGATAAGTGGCTAACAGACCATTCTGATGTAGTTGAAGTTACTAAGAAATACTATGATTCAACTAAACATATCATCTCTCAAAGTGTAGGCGCTAATGGTATGGTAAGTTCTGAAGACAAGTTAAAAATTACAATTAACTTAGGAAATACATTCTATCTAGATGATGAATTAGTTAATGGTAGTGGAATTGTCTCTGTTGGTCAGCGTTATGATAAGTTAGTTGATTTCTGCAATAATATTCGTTATTTAGGTATTGATTCATATGCTGGTCAATGGGGTGAAAATACTGAAGTATATTCAGAAACATATCATAAGGGCGAAATTGTATCAATTGAAGCTTCAAGTTACAGTACAGGTGAAGTATTCAGCCTTCAAGATCGTTTACCATTGAATGTAAGATTCAGCGTTGTTCTATCAAAAGGTAAGATTAGTTACCTAGACAATAAAGACTTAAAGTTAACTAGTGGTGAAAAATTCTCAACTGCCAAATTAGTTGATGCATTAGTTGCGGCTAAGGTTCCATTTGACAATCAAGCAAGTGGAGAAACTTGTACTTTAACTATTGGCGATAAGCAACACTCTGAATTAGTTAAAATCAATGGCAACATCCAAATCATCGAAGGTGATAAGATTGTTCTACAATAATCACTAACAGAAAGGAGCAATTATGAACTTTTTTAATCGTGCAATCAAAAACGTTACACGTAAACCATCAAAGTCAATTTTGTTGCTAATTACATTCTTTGTAATTGGTAACTTTGTCATCATTGGTTTGGGTGTATCAAATGCATCAGAAGATGCTAAAATATTAACTCGTAAAAAGATGCGCGCTGTTGTTAAGTATGAACTTGATTATCATGCAATTGATGAATATCTTGCAAATCTTGAAGATGAAGATGAAATCAGCGCATTCTATAACAACTATCCACGTATCACTGTTGATGATGTAAAAGAAGTCGTTAAAGATGAACGTGTAAAGACATCCAATACTTTAGTTACAAATCAATTTTATAAAGCTGAGGATGGCATTGAATTTGTAAGACTTGGTAACCAAGCTGAAGAACAAATGAACAGTGGTGAATCAACAAGTTGTTATGTTGATGAAAATGGTGCTGAAGTTTGCGAAACGTATTCTTATGTTAATCCAGTCTTTGGTGTTCGTTCTAATATGTTCCCTGATATGATTGAATTTGACGATGGCACTTATACGATTGTTGAAGGTCGTTTCTATAATCAAGAAGAAATTGACAGTGCAGAAAAGGTCGTTGTTGTGTCAAAGGCTTTAGCCGAAACTAATGGTTTAAAAGTTGGGGATACAATCAAAATTAATACAATGAATGAAGGCAATCCTTGGTTTCAACAAATGTTAGATGAAATTCAATATGAAGGTACATTTGATTTAGAACTTGAAGTTATTGGTCTCTTTGATTCAAAAATTAAAATTACACCAGATAATGAAAACTATGACTGGGTATCACCAAACGAAAATGTCGATAACTTTCTATTAATGCCAGCTACAACTCAAGCTGTTGCTCAAATCGATTGGGAACAAGCTAGTTGGGATTACTATGCATCTCAAAATCCGGATGATGAATATTTCAATAATCCAGATAATCGTCCAGGAATTGATAATCCTAATTGGTTATATATTACTGATGCTACAATTCTTTTAAATGATCCACTAGAAGTTGACAAATTCGTTGAAGACCATTCAGCTAGTTTAGGCGAATATAAGATTCTAAATGCAAATAATGAAGAGTTTGAACGCTTATCTCGTCCACTAGATACATTGAGTTTATTCTCAAATTTCATTGTATGGTTAGTTGTTGTCAATGCAGTTGTAATCATTACTTTAGTAACGGCATTAACTTTAAAAACACGTGAATATGAAATTGGTGTCTTATTATCGCTTGGCGCAAGCAAAATAAAAATAATGGCGCAATTCTTTGTAGAACTTGCAATTGTTGCAGTTTTAGGTTTTACATTATCAATAATTAGTGGTAGCATGGTTGCATCTAGAGTTGGTGAAAATATTTTAAATTACCAAATTGCTTCAAGTGGTGTTGAAGATGCTGAAGAAGATCCATGGGATGATGGTTACTATAACCAATTATGGAACGATGATTATACAACTGATATTCAATTAGATGATTTAGTTGCTGAATACCATGTAACGGTATCACCATTAATCATTGCAGAAATCTATGTTGTTGGACTAGGTATTGTATTAATTTCAACCATTATTCCTTCCTTAATGATTATGCGCTTCAATCCAAAGAAAATCTTACTAGATAGAAATTAGGAGGTTATTATGAGTGAAATTTTAAAATTAGAAAATATTAACTATAGTTACGTTGATGGTGGCTACGAACGACAAATCCTAAAAAATTTATCTTATACATTTGAAAGTGGTAAATTCTATACAATCTTAGGTCCTTCTGGTTCTGGTAAGACAACTTTACTATCAATCATCTCAGGTCTTGATACACCAAAGAGTGGTAATATTTATTTCGAAGGCGAAGATGTAGCTAAGATGGGCTTAGCAAAGTATCGTCGTAATAAGATTTCGATTGTCTTCCAACAATATAACTTAATTGGTTATTTAACAGCCGTTGAAAATGTTTTAGTAGCCATGAGTGAAACTGATAATGATCTTCCAAAGAATCAAAAAGAAGTAGCTTATGCCTTACTTGAAAAATTTGGTATTGTCCGTTCTAAAGCTGATCGTATAGTTGGCCAACTATCCGGTGGTGAACAACAACGTGTGTCTATTGCCCGTGCTTTGGCTTCAAATGTTAATTTAATCTTTGCGGATGAACCTACTGGAAACCTAGATACAGCAACAGAAAAAGAAATAATTGGGGTCTTTAAGGAATTAGCTCATGAGTTTGATAAGACAGTTATTGTCGTTACACACTCAGATTTAGTTTCTGTAATGTCTGACCAAAG
>JAHHTG010000021.1 GCA_020024765.1 Thomasclavelia sp.
AAATAACTCCACTTCCATAAATAAATCGACGTCATAAGTCGCTTTGACTTTTGCACGAATATAATTTGTCGTCGAAATAAAATCTTCAGCTTTAGCTTGACCAACGTTCAAGATAAAATTTGGATGTTTCGGACTAACTTCAATTCCATTATATTGATAGCCTCTTAAACCTACGCCATCAATTAAACGCCATGCAAAATCACCTTCTGGGTTCTTGAAACAACTACCAGCACTTGGTTTATCAAGCGGTTGAGTTGCCTTACGACGTGTTAGACGTTCTTTCATTAGCGCTTTGATTTCTTCGCTATTGCCTTTGGCAACATTTAATCTCGCGGCGATAATAACCCAATCCAAATGTTCATGAAAAATAGAATGACGATAAGAAAAATCCAATTCCTCATTCTTCATCCAGACAAATTCGCCATCTTTTAGCACTAAAACGCTGTCGACAATATCGCTCATAGAACGCTTATATGCACCAGCATTCATGAAACACAAACCACCAAGAGTACCAGGAATACCGCTAGCAAATTCAAGGTTCGTAATGCCTTGTGATGCCAAGACGTTGGCAAGACGTGGCATCAGCATACCAGCTTCTACATAAAGTTTTCCATCTTCTTCAAGTCCATAATGATTAAGATGTTCAAGACGAATCACACAGCCTTGGTATTCATCACTGCCACAAACCAAATTAGAGCCACGCCCTACAACCTTAAAAGGAATTCCTTCTTCTTTTAAATAAGTTACAATAATCTTTAAACGGTTTAAGTCAAAAGGCGAAACCAAATATTTAATAGCACCACCAATTTTGATTGTAGTGATGTCACTAAAACGGGCATCTACTCTTAAATCACCATTCGATGATAAAAAATCTACTGTTTCCATACTTCTTCAACCTTTCTAATAATATCTTCAATTGCATTATCAACAGCCATGTTACGAGCATTCTTACCTAATTTAGAACGCTTAACATCGTCGTTTAATAAGCTTTCAATTGTCATTTTTAATTTATTGGCATCTAAATCTTTTTCTTCAATCATAATAGCAGCATCATTATCCACTAATGTCTTAGCATTGTAGAATTGATGATTATTTGGCACATATGGTGAAGGGATTAAGATGCTTGGTGTACCTAAAGCTGTAATTTCGGCCAAAGTTGTTGCACCAGCACGTGAAACTAATAAATCAGCATTAGCCATCACTTCAGCTCCTTTAATTTTATCAAAAATCTTAATTTGCGTATCATTGTATGATTTAGCTTTATCATAATGTTTAATACCTGTTGCATAAATAATCTGATAATCAAAATCTTTTAATAATTTAAAGTAATCAAGAATAACATTAAGAACAGTTTCAGAACCTAACGAACCCATGAAGATAACGACAGTCTTCTTCTTGGGATCTAGTCCCATATCTTTAATAACAATTTCGTCCTTCACAATTGTCTTAGCAACACTAGCTTGAGGATTGCCTAAAACCAAAGTATTTGGATTCTTAAATTGTTTAAGACTTTCTGCATAAGAAGTGATCACTAAATCAACTTTTGGATCTAAATAACGATTAGCACGACCCACAAAGGAATTCTGCTCATGAAGAACAGTCTTAATACCTAAATGCTTTGCTGCTAGAATAACTGGCACTTCAATATAATTACCAAAACCCATCACTAAGTCATAATTCCCTTTTAAAAGTTTTAGACATTGATGGTAACTTTGCATAATTGATAATAAACTATAAACTTTTTGGATAACACCACCACGAGTAGTCTTTACATCTAAACCAATAAATCTAAAACCAAGACTTGGGATAACATCTTTTTCCATACGGCCATTAGCCCCGATAAACGTGACTTCATGGCCTCTTTTAATCAATTCATTTGCTAATGATACAGCCGGATAGATGTGGCCACCTGTACCACCTGCTACTAATACAATTCTCATTGCCATAATTTTACCATTTTACACCTTTGTTTAATATACGATTACTCATCTAAAAAGACATCATTGTGTTCCTCAACCTTTACTTCATATGGGAATTTCTCACAAATGAAATAAGTGATAATTGGATTAATCAAAAGTAATTCAATAACGACCATGATTAATTTAAAATGATGGTTAAATGTAAAGAGTTCGAGTCCAAAATTAAAAATATGATAGTTTAGAAAACTAACTAAACAATATATAATGATTACTAAAATAAAGTAAATGATTCTTTTAAATACTTGCATTGTTTTTCTTTCTGTTAGCATTAATTAGTTAACATGCTAACCTATTTATTATAACTTATAATTGAATTTAACGCATGGTTTATGGGCTAGATATTTATGAAAATTTAATGAAAATTTAATAAATCTCTAGCTCCTAACAAGAGATAAAACGCTCTTTTAGCTAATTTGACAATTAATGAATTATCGGCTAAAATATCAATATTTTAAAGGAGGTTTTAGTTTGTTTAAAGAGATTAAAGCGAAAAAGGTCTTAATGTGTATCGTTGGTAGCATCATCTTAGCTTTTGGGCTCTATAATGTTCATTCCTTTGCTGATATCACAGAAGGCGGCATCTTGGGTTTAACGCTTTTGATTGAACACTGGTTTCATATCTCACCTTCAATTAGTGGTTTCATCTTGAATTCCATTTGTTATCTGATGGGATTTAAAATCTTGGGTGCAAGTTTTATCATTTACTCTTTCTTCTCAGGAGCTAGTTTTTCACTTGCTTACGCCTTCTTTGAACAATTTCCACCATTGTGGCCTGAGATTGTCAATCATCCATTCATTGCATCCATTGTCGGCGCTTTATTTGTCGGTATCGGGGTTGGAATTGGTGTAAGAGCTGGTGGTGCATCAGGAGGCGATGATGCGCTATCCATGACTATCTCATCGATTACCCCTTTCTCGATTGAAACAATCTATTTAGTAAGTGACTTAACGGTTCTTGTACTTTCACTTTGTTATATTCCTTTTAGTCGTATCTTCTATTCTTTATTTACATGTATTTTATCAGGCCAAATTATTGGCATTGTATCAACCTTCCATAAACCGGAAGAAGAAACAGAAGAAGACAATAAAAATTAAAAACGGCTTAATTGCCGTTTTTTATGATATAGGTAGTAATAATTTTTGAAGCCCACTTGTATTTAAAAAGGCAAAAATCATCATCATCGCAAACACAAAGATAATCACAAAACGTGTAAAGAATAATTGTGATATTGTCTTAACGTTGTGACGTTTATGAATCTTCAAGAAATGGAATTGACGCGTTAAGAATAAAATTAGTGTCAACACATAAATCGCAAAGATAATTACACTTGCGACTAAATAATAATTCTCTGAAATCAATTCAACACCATAAATAATTGCCTGGTAAAGAATGTGAATGACAATTGCAGGTTGTACACTACGATAACGTAAAGTAATTTGTGATAAGAAAATGCCCAAGGCAAATGCTGGTAACATTTGTGAAAAAGAACCATGGAAAACCGCAAAGATCAAACTACTAGCCACCATCGCAAAATAATAACCAAAACGTCCTAAACTCTTTAATAAAACACCTCTAAAGGCAAATTCTTCAATAATCGGCGTTGCGACAATGCATAGGAACAAATATAGTGGTTCCTTGATAAACTCAGCACTGCTTGGCACGCCAATCGGAATCATCAGTCCAACTCCAAATGGGACATAGTTATTGATAATTGAAGTCATAAAAATCAATGTTGTACCAATCGCTGTAAAGACAATAGTATTAGTAATGATATCCATAAAACTAAAACTACATTTAGCGAAGATTTCTTTAATTTTAATTTTACTATGCTTCATTAAAATGAAGAATGGCACAAAAGTTCCAATGATGACAAAAAAGTATATATAAGCAATTCTTAAAAAGATGTTGTTTAAATTTGGATGTGCACTAATCGTAATATTGGCATATTGTGTTAAAGCAAATGGCAAATAAGCCACACACAACATGTATAAAAGAAGGACCAATCCAACAAACTTAAATTCATTTTTGGCATAATTAGCCGATACTCTACGTTTCTTAATTTTCATAAATTTAACTAATTATTGCATAATTCAAGTAATTATACAAATAAATAGTCTATAATATGGGCATGTTAATAGTTAAGCAAATCAAATTAAATGTCGAAGAATCAGAAAAAAATCTGAAAAATAAATTAATTAAAAAGTTACATCTTAAACCTGAAGATCTAATTTCTTATGAAATTTTTCAAAAATCATTAGATGCTCGTAAAGATTTTAATTACGTCTATAGTTTAAAAGTCAATCTAAAACACGAAGAAAAATACCTGCATAAACCTGATGTATCTAGTTATAGTGAACCTGATATCAGTTGTCCTAAGATTAAAACAGATATTCGTCCAATTATCGTAGGTTATGGTCCAACGGGTATCTTTGCAGCAATTCGCTTGGTTGAAGCCGGTTTTAAACCATTAATCTTTGAAAAAGGTAGTCGTATTGTAAAACGTGTTAAAGATGTTACGCGCTTCTTTAATGAAGGCGTTCTAAATCCTAACTCCAATGTCCAGTTCGGTGAAGGTGGTGCTGGAACTTTTTCAGATGCCAAACTAACAACACGTAATAAACATCCATTCATTAAATATGTTTCTGGAATTCTAATTAAATATGGGGCTAATCCTGAAATCGCCTATGAATCTCATCCTCATATTGGAACAGATGTCATTCGCACCATCATCACAAGAATTACTGATGATTTAATTAAACAAGGCGCAGAATTTCATTTTGATGAACCATTAACTGATATCCTAATCAAAGATAATCATATTGAAGGCATTAAAACTGCCAATGGTCAATACCTAAGCCCGATTGTCATTCTCGCTACAGGCCATAGTGCTTATGATGTCTTTAAGATTCTAGATAAGCATGGTGTCAATCTCGAACAAAAAGACTTCTCCGTAGGATTCCGAGTTGAACATCCACAAAGTTTTATCAATCAAAACCAATATAAACAACATCTCAGTCCAAATCTTCCGGCTGCCGAATATTTCTTAACAGCCAAAACTTCTGTAAATAAAGGCGTCTACAGTTTCTGCATGTGCCCTGGTGGTTATGTAGTTCCTTCAAGCAGCGATTTAGAAACAATCGTTACAAACGGCATGTCATATGCAGCTCGTGATAATAAACTAGCTAATAGTGCTTTACTTGTACAAATTAATAAATCGGACTTTGGCGAAGAACTCTTCGGTGGTTTCGATTACATTCATAATCTCGAAAGAAAAGCTTATGCAATTAGTGGTTCATATAAAGCCTTAAGCCAAAATATCAAAGACTTTATGCGCAACGAAGTTCACGATTTAATTTCTAAACCAAGTTACTGTCTAGGAACTTACAACTATGATTTCAATAAATTCTTTGATGAGAGACTGATCATCGCTTTTAAAGAAGCGTTTGAACACTTTGATCATTTAATTCCTGGTTTTATTGAGAAAGGCATTATGATTGGCCCGGAAACCCGTTCAAGTTGTCCGCTAAGAATCGTGCGTAATCAATATTTTGAAAGTACTAACATCAATGGCCTTTACCCAGGTGGTGAAGGTGCTGGCTATGCCGGCGGTATCGTATCTAGTGCACTAGATGGCATTAACATTTCAAATAAAATTATCGCGAAATTCACTCCTACTTCACATTAATAACTATAATTTAATAGTGAGGTGATAAAAATGAACTCAATCAATTATAAAAACTTATTAATTATTTTCTTAGTTGCCTTATTAGGCGGCTTTATTGGAAACTATGGTGGTGCGAAATTATCTCAACCATCAAATCCCGTTGCATCTGAAAATGGTCAACAAACAACAACATTAGTCACAAAAACAGAGAGTGATTTAAAGAGTGCAATCGAAAAAGCTTATCCAACTGTCGTCAGAATTAAATCATCTGCAACTCAAATCGATTTCTTCAATCGTGAATCAACATCAGCCGCATTAGGTTCTGGCGTTATCCTTTCTGAAGACGGCTATATCGTCACAAATAATCACGTTATCGATGGTGCACAAGAAGTTACAGTTTATATCGGAGACGATCTTGAATTACCAGCAACATTAATCGGTACTGACCAAAAGACTGATATCGCATTAATCAAAGTCGAAGCACATGATTTACCATATGCCAAGATTGCTGATAGTGATCATATTGAAATCGGTGATGATGCAATTGCAATTGGTAATCCATTAGGTTCTGGTATTTCTGTTACAAATGGTATCGTCAGTGCCATCCACAAAGAAATTACCATTAATCGTGAAACTATGTCATTGATTCAAACAAATGCCGAAATCAATAGCGGTAACTCAGGTGGTGGCTTATTTAATATCAATGGTGAATTAATTGGTATCGTTAATGCCAAGACATCTAGTTCAATGAGCATTAATTCTGCCAGTGTTGAAGGTTTAGGTTATGCCATCCCTTCTAATACTATGGTTAATGTTGTTAAATCATTAAAAGAATTCGGCTATTACAAGAACCGTGCGTCTCTTGGTGTTACAATCAGCGAATTAAGTCAATCAAGCAATGGTTTTGAAGTAGGCATCTACATTACTAGCATTCAAGCAAATAGCGCTGCCGAAAAAGCTAACTTGCAAGTTTATGATCGTATCATCAAGATTAATGGTGAAGAAACACCTACTTATACACGTTTAAGCTATTACTTAAATCAATTTGAAGTCGGTGACGAAATCACATTAACCGTTATTCGCAATAATAAAGAAATGGACGTTAAAGTCACATTACAAGAAGCAGTTAATCCAATGGCTGCCAACCAAGAAACAAATGGTAACTAATATTTGGGTTCAATAAAAATATTCTATTTTTCAAGAAACGGTGTAACTCCAGTTGGAGTTACACCGTTTTTAATTTAAATACTCATATTAAAAGGTACACATGAATTGTGTACCTTTTAAATGGAATAACTTTTAAATCTTTGTATCTTCGCGTAACTTATCCATCTTTTTATCGAGTTCATAAGTTAGACAAGCACATTCAAACAAAGATGTTTGCATCTCTTGCGTTATATTATTGCCTTTTTTATAGCGAAGTTGATGTTCCAAGCTTGCCCAACAATCCATAGCAATTGTCCGCAATTGAATTTCAACCTTCGTTAAGCGTTTTTCTTTTTCTAAGAAAATCGGCACTTGAACAATTAAATGCAAACTACGATAACCATTTTCTTTGGGGTCTTGGATATAATCTTTCTTTTCCAATAATTTAATATCATCTTGTGCCAATAAAGCATCAGCTAATTTGTAGACATCATCCACAAATGAACAAATAATTCGAATACCCGCAATATCATCAAGATTCTCTTCAATCGAATTAACACTAATTTCTAAATGTTTACGTTGAAGTTTCTCGATAATGCTTGAAAAAGACTTTAAGCGAGTCTTGATACCATTAATTGGATTACGATCTTTTTGAAGCGAATATTCTTCATCTAAGACATTAAATTTAGTCTCAATTTCTTTCAAAGCACACCGATAATAGGACATTAAACGTCGATAGTTCATGCTCTTCTCACGAGTCAATGTGATTAATTCTTTTTCATGAGCACTTAAGCTATAATCGAAACTATTTTCTGACATAGTGCCTCCTTTTTTAAAAAGTCGTTACCTTTTAAGTAACGACTAAATGATATTTACGCGATAATTAATGAATCACGACCAGCTTGCATAATGTTTTCAACTACTTCTGAAAGTTTATCAGTTTTAGCACGAGCTGAACATGCTTCACATAGCATTGGCAAATTAGCACCACCGATAATCTTTACATGTGGATATTCTTGAGCAGCCATGCTTGCAACTTGCATCGGAGTTCCGAATGGGAAATCAGTTAATACAATAATACTATGGCTATCTTCCATTAAATCTTTAAAAGCTGAACGAATACGAGTTTCTAGAGCTTCTGGTGTGTCAGTTTTTTTGTAGCAAACTGAGAATAAACTATCTTGTGGACCAACCATAACTTCCATTGCACTTAAAAGTCCTGATGAATAATATTCATGGCCAGTCACAACGATTCCAATTTTATTTGTCATAATTACCTTCCTTTATAAATACCTAAACATATATTAATTATACAATTTTATGTCTAACTATTAAAGACCACTAAAATAAAGTCTCTTGGTTATTAATTTTCAAATGTTCATATGCTTTCGATGTCACAACACGGCCTCTTGGTGTTCGATTCACGAATCCAATTTGCATTAGATATGGTTCATAAACATCTTCAAGCGTCATCGTCTCTTCACCAATCGCCGAAGCCAATGCCTCCAGACCTACCGGGCCACCCTTAAAACGTTCAATAATACCACGAAGATATCTAATATCAACATCATCCAATCCTAATGCATCAACTTTCAATCTATTTAAAGCTTGATCTGTTAATGATTGATTAATGACACCATTATTAAGGACTAAACCGAAGTCACGAACACGTCTAAATAAACGATTCGCAATACGCGGAGTACCACGAGAACGCTTTGCAATTTCATGTACTGCATCTTCTTCAATCGGAGTGTTGTAAACTCGTGCAGTACGGCGAACAATTTGTTCAAGTTCTTCTGTTGAATAATATTGCAGTTTTGAAATAATACCAAAACGATCCCTTAGTGGAGAAGAAATATCACCAGCTCGTGTCGTAGCACCAACTAATGTAAATGGTGGCAAATCTAAGCGAATCGAACGAGAACCCGTCTCTTTACCAACCACAATATCAATACAGAAGTCTTCCATTGCTGGATATAAAACTTCTTCGATTGATTTTGGTAAACGATGAATTTCATCAATGAATAAAATATCGCCAGCTTCAAGAGTTGAAAGAATAGCTGCTAAATCGCCACTTCTTTCAATTGAAGGACCACTTGTTACTTTAACTTTCGTGCCCATTTCATTAGCCAAAATATAAGCTAAAGTGGTTTTACCAAGTCCGGGCGGACCATATAAAAGTACATGGTCTAAACTTTCATCTCTTAATTTTGCTGCTTGGATAAATACTTCAAGATTGGCCTTTAAATCTTTTTGGCCAATATATTCACCCAAAGTTTGGGGTCTTAGGGATAAATCGTCAATTTCCGAATCTAATAATTCTGACGATACAATACGTTCTTCATTCATTTTCAACTACCTCTACTTCATGAGTAAAGACAACGCTTTACGAATATAGCCATCAACCGTTAAATCTTCTTGTTTAATTTGATTAATAACTGGTGTAATTTCTTTTGTCTTATAGCCCAAAGCTTTTAGTGCTTCAATGACATCTTGCATATCCTGGCTATTATCTTCTACCTCGTTATTATCTAGACTGACAAGTTTGCCTTTTAAATCTAGAATAATTTGTGACGCAGTTTTTGCACCAATACCTGGTAAATGTTTCATAAAAGCAGCATCACCATTTTCAATCGCGTTGACAATAGTTTCCACACTCGCACTAGCCAAAACATTTGATGCAATTTTTGGACCTAACCCCTTAACCGAAATTAATTTAATGAAAAGATTATATTCATTTAAGTCTTTGAAACCGAACAAACTGATTTCATCTTCACGAACATTTTGATAAGTATAAATTGTTACTTCTTCATTTAGTTTCAAGAGTTCAGGATGTTTATAATGAATTCTAAAGCCAATGCCATTGACGTCAATTAGACATTCATCTTTCCCAAACGCATGAACTATTCCTCTTACAAATCCAATCATGTATCAATTATAACATTAAAAAGAATGACCAAGAAGTCATTCTGTGAAATTAGTCAATTGAGGCTAAATATGTACCAACACCCATAATTAATAAGGCGACAATGAATGATAGCGAGGGTAATTCTCTAAAAATGATAAGTGATAGTCCCGCGCCAATAAATGGTGCAACAGCATAATAAGCACTTGTCTTCGCTGCCCCTAATGTTCTTTGAGCGTAAATGTAGCAGAAAATACTTAGGCCATATGCCACAAATCCTAAAATCATTGCACCTAGAACATAACTAAATTGAGGAAGTTTTTCGCCAATTGCGTAAGCAATAACTAAAGAACCAAAGCCTGAACCAAAGCCCTTAATCACAACAATTTGCAAGGGATCTTTTTCAGAAATTGAACGTGTACAGTTATTCTCGAATCCCCAACAAACACACGCAGCTAAAACGAATAACGATCCAAACGAAAACTCTAAACTACTCGCATCTTCAAATGTTAAAATGATACTTGCAAGTGTTACCAAAACAATAGCCATCCATAATCTCTTAGAAATTTTTTCATTAAAAAGCAATAAAGCAATGATGGAAGTTGCGACAATCTCAAAATTATTCAATAAAGCCGCATTAGCTGCTGTTGTCTTAGTTAAACCAATCATCAAGAAAATCGGTGCCGCAATATCCAATACCACCATGCCTATGGTATATGGCAAATCAGTTTTATTTAATTGTTCCTCGGCATTTTTTATACCCATCGACTTTCGAGTTAAACGGACAAGGCTTAAGCCTACGCCTGCTCCTAAATATAGTAGCGATGCCATAATAGTTGAGGGAACACGTGCTAGCAATAATTTTGAAACTGGTGAATTTAAGGCGTATAAAGCTGCAGCTAGAATTGCCATTAAAATCGCGGTCTTATCTTTAGACTTCATGTATAACTCTTTCTAAACTTTTTAATTTAACATACAATAAGTATGATAACGTACAGTTTGTTCACTATTATTGTAACTAAGTCATTTAGAAATAATAAGATATAATTTAAATATTCTGTAAGATACTGAACAAATACATTAAAATGTTCTAAAAGGAGAAATCATGGATCGTCGTCAACAAAAAACAAAAGCTGCAATATATGCCGCCTTTAGTCAATTACTATCAAAATACAACTATAATAAAATCACTGTTCAAGATATTATCGATATCGCAAATATTGGACGAACCACTTTCTATGCCCATTTTGAAACAAAAGATGATTTACTAAAAGCCTTATGTGAAGACTTATTTGCTCATATTTTGGCTTCAACACAAGATGGACATCGAGTTGAGACACCACATTCAGCATTTTGTCACCTTTTAAAGCATTTAGAGGCCGATCATAACCTTTTAACCCTTCTATCCTCCGAGAACAACGCCATCTTTCTAAACTATTTTAAAGAGTCTTTAAGTGAACTTATGAAATCACAATTTAACCTTGAAAATCGAGATGATTTAAAGTTACCCATTGATTTCCTTTATAATCATATCTCGAGCTCATTTGTCAAAATGGTACGTTGGTGGCTAAAAGGTAATCTTAAAACCACACCTGAAGAACTTGACCGTTACTTTCACACCATTATTGATCCTATCATTTAAAAAGACGCACATAGCGTCTTTTATTTATAATTATTCTAATGTGTATTCAGCATCACAATAAGCACAACGATAAATTTTCTTATCTTTATCAACCAATTTAAAGATATGCTTAATTTCTTGTTCAACTGAAGTAATACAACGAGGATTCTTACATTTAATTACATTAATTAAAGTATCTGGTAATGCTAAATGAGTTTTCTTAACCAATTTACCATCTTTTACTAAGTTAATTGTAATATTATTGTCAATATAACCTAATGCATCTAAATCTAAATCGATTTCAGTATCAATTTTAATAATATCTTTACGTCCGTATTTAGTACTATTTACGTTCTTGATAATTGCAACGCAGCAATCCAATTTATCAAGTCTTAATAAATTGTAAATCTTCATGCTTTCGCCCGCTTTAATGTGATCAAGGACGACACCTGTTCTTACGCCATCAATATTCATTTTCTTTACCCCTCTCTTACTTAATTCCTAATAAGAATAAAATTAATGCCATACGGATATGTTTACCGCATAGAGCTTGGTAGAAATAATCTGCACGTGGATCATCATCAACTTCAACAGAAATTTCGTTAACACGAGGAAGTGGATGCATGATTGATAAATCAGGTTTTGCATCTTTTAATTTTTCGAGATTAACGATGTAGCTATCCTTTAAACGAACATAATCTTCTTGATTGAAGAAACGTTCTTTTTGAACACGTGTCATGTAAAGGATATCTAGTTCACTCATAGCGTCTTCAAGTTTTGTAACTTCACGCCATTTAGCACCAGCTGCATCCATCTTTTCTTTAATATATTCAGGAACTCTTAGTTCTTCAGGAGAAATCAAAACAAATTCAATATCTTCATAACGAAGCATTGCTTCAATTAGTGAATGGACAGTACGTCCGAATTGTAAATCACCGCATAGACCAATTACTAAGTGATTTAAACGACCTTTGCGACGTTTAATTGTAAGTAAATCAGTTAATGTTTGAGTTGGGTGGAAGTGACCACCATCACCAGCATTGATAATTGGAACAATAGTGCGTTGTGTAGCAACAATTGGAGCACCTTCCTTAGGGTGACGCATTGCAATAATATCAACATAATTGCCGACAGTGCGAATTGTATCGCTAACACTTTCACCTTTAGCGGCTGAACTTGAATTAGCACTTGAGAAGCCCAATACTGAACCGCCAAGTTCCAACATAGCAGCTTCAAAGCTTAAACGAGTTCGTGTTGATGGTTCAAAGAATAATGTCGCTAACTTTTTGTGACGGCAGATATCTTCATAATCCGCAGGATTTGTGACAATATCATCAGCGATTTCGATTAAGTGATCAATTTCTTCAACACTTAAATCGGTAATATTGATTAAGTTTCTGATTTCTTTCATTTTTTCTCCTTCAAATAGTTTTATTTACTATAGACGCAGTTGCCATCAACATATGTTTGTTCAACTAAACCGTTAACGCGGTAGTGATCAAATGGAGTGGCATGACCCTTAGACTTAAAGTCTTTACTATCAATTTCAAATTGGGCATTTAAATCGATAATTGCAAAGTCAGCAGGATATCCTTCGTCGATATATACATCCGGTAAGTTAAAACGCTTACGAGGTTTAATACACATTAATTCAATTAATTGGCGAATTGAAAGGATGTCTTTCATAACTAAGTGTGTATATAGCACTGGGAAAGCTGTTTCTAATCCCACGATGCCGAATGGACTATCTTTTAAACCACGACTCTTTTCTTCGTCACTATGTGGGGCATGATCAGTCGCAATCATATCGATTGTACCATCAAGAATACCTTCAATTAAGGCTTTTTGATCATCGCGCCCTCTTAGTGGTGGATTCATCTTAAAACGCCCTGATTCGATTAAATCATCTTCACACAATAATAGATAATGTGGGGCTGTTTCAGCTGAAACATTCACGCCACGACGTTTACCTTGACGGATTAGTTCAACTGATTCTTTAGTCGAAACGTGGCAAATGTGATAAGGGCAACCAGTCTTAGCAACAAGTTCGATATCGCGTCCAACTTGAACATATTCACTAGCCGAACTAATACCAACAATGCCATGTTCCTTAGCATAACGACCATCATGAATATAAGCACCCTTTGCAACTAGTGTTTCATCCTCACAGTGAGCAACAATCATCTTGCCTAAAGATTTAGCCTTAATCATGGCTTTTTCCATTAGTTCACTAGCCTGAACACCTTTCCCGTCATCCGAGAAAGCACATACATAAGGTGCAATAGCTTCCATATCAGCCAATTCACCACGACCACTTTGGTCTGAAGTAATAGTACCATAAGGAATAACTTTGATAATTGCATCTCTTTTAATCACATCAAGTTGAACATTTAAGTTCTCTAAATTTGATGGTGCTGGATTTAAGTTAGGCATTGGACAAACTGTAGTATAACCGCCTCTTGCTGCTGCTTCACAACCAGTCTTAATTGTTTCTTTATATAAAAAACCAGGTTCACGAAAATGCACATGCACATCAACTAAACCTGGAATAATATTCTTTCCCGAACAATCAATAACGTTGTCAAAACTAGCAAAGTCGGCTGAGTCAACTAAGTGAATTCTACCATCTACAATAGTAAAATTGCGTTGTTCAAAGCCGTTACAAGTAAATACCATACCATTAGCGAATAAAGTTTTCATTTACTTACCTCTACTATCTCAATTTTATAAATTTTAACACTCATATTTTGAGGTTGTCAAGTTGCGCGCAGGCTCTAAATTTAAAATTTTAGATTTATTTCTTTGAGTGACTTTCAACAGATAGGCAGGTAAATAAAACAGCGCTGGAATAACAATATATAAAAC
>JAHHTG010000022.1 GCA_020024765.1 Thomasclavelia sp.
ACATAAATGAAAAAGATGCTAGATTTTAAAATCTAGCATCTTTTTCATTTATGTTTTATGAATGATTTATAATGGATTATTCTTCTGAATCATCTTCAACTTCTTCAACATCAGCTGATTCGTTGTTGATTACTTCTTCAGGAAGAGTTTCTTCTTCTGCTTCGTGTAAACGATTACGTGCTTCACGTTCAGCAACTAATTCAGCAGCGCGAGCTTCAATTAAATTAGTTGATTCACGTTCATACTTCGAACCAGTACCAGCAGGAATTAACTTACCGATAATAACATTTTCCTTAAGACCTAGTAAGTGATCGACTTTACCATTAACGGCAGCATCTGTAAGAACCTTTGTCGTTTCTTGGAATGATGCAGCTGATAAGAATGAGTCCGTTTCTACTGATGACTTAGAGATACCTAGTAAAATTGGACCAAACTTAACTGGAGTCTTAAATTCTCTTAATAATGCATCGTTGATTGCAGTAATCTTACGGATTGATGTTGTTTGACCAACGCTTAATCCAGAATCACCTGAATCAATAACGACAACCTTCTTTAACATTTGACGAATGATAACTTCGATATGTTTATCAGAAATATCGATACCTTGTACAGCATATACCTTCTTAACTTCCTTAAGAATGTAATTTTGAATTGCTTGAACACCAGCAATTTCGATAAGTTCCTTAGGATCGATATGGCCTTCAGTTAATTTATCACCAGCTTTAACTTTGCTTCCGACCTTTAACCAAGGACGAATAGTTGAAGCAGCATTACATTTATGTTCAATTGGAGCTTTTTCAACGTTATTAGAAATTTCGATTACGAAACCAGTACGATTTTCAAGTTCTTCAATCTTAGTGATTTCACCGTCGATCTTAGCTAATAATGCTGGATGTTTAGGACGACGTGCTTCGAACAGTTCTTCAACACGAGGTAAACCTTGTGTAATATCACCATCGTTACCCGAGGCAACACCACCGGTATGGAATGTACGCATTGTTAATTGTGTACCCGGTTCACCGATTGATTGGGCAGCCATGATACCAACTGATTCACCGTTTTCAACAAGTTTACCAGTTGCTGGATTACGACCATAACACTTACGACAAATACCATTCTTAGAGTTACATGTAAATGTGTTACGGATATATACACCTTTAACACCAGCATCGATTGCCTTCTTAGCTAAAGTTTCATCGATGTATGTATCTTCATCAATAATTACTTCGCCAGTCTTAGGATCTAGAACTTGTTCTTTAGAGTAACGACCTACGATTCTGTCGTATAAACTTTCAAGAACGTTATTATCCTTTTGGTCAATAATGTCTTCAACATAGTAACCACGGTCTGTATGACAATCATCTTCTGTGATAATTACGTCTTGGGCAACATCGACTAGACGACGAGTTAAGTAACCAGATTCAGCTGTCTTTAAGGCAGTATCTGTTAAACCTTTACGCACACCATGTGTCGAAATGAAGAATTCTGATACATTTAGACCTTCACGGAATGATGAATAAATCGGAACTTCGATAATTGAAGGTTGATATTCCTTCTTAGATTTAGATTGAGTAGGACGTGCCATTAGACCACGCATACCAGCTAATTGTGTAAAGTGCGATTTATTACCACGGGCACCTGACACAGCCATCATGTTGATAGGTGACTTACGAGGTAAGTTCTTCATAACCTCATCACCAATAACATCCTTTGTATCAGCCCATAATTTAGAGAAGTGTTTTTCCCATTCAGGTGGAGTTAATTGACCTCTCTTTAATAGTCTTTGCAGAACATCAGCCTTTTCCTTAGCTGCATTAACATACTTTTCTTTATTAGGTGCAACATTGATATCTGATAATGATACTGTCATACCAGCAACTGTTGAGTATGTGAAACCTAAGTCCTTGATATTATCTAAGACATCACTTGAACCTTCAGTTCTGTAACGACTGAAGACTTCGGCGATAACTTTTGATAAATCTTTCTTCTTAAACTCGCTTCTAATTGGTTGAGTTTTGATATATTCCTTGATGTTTGTGCCAAGAGGAACGAAATCACTATCTGGAGTTTCTTTTAAACGAGATGTTGAAACTTCATTAATGTATGGGAAATCAGCAGGGAATTTATCATTGAAGATTAATTTACCAATTGTAGTAATTAAATACTTACCATTCTGTTCTTCTGTAAAGCATGTCTTGCCAAGAGAAGATGCAACGATTGCAACACGAGTGTGCAAGTGAACTTGCTTGTTGTTGTAAGCAAGGATTGCTTCATTAAAGTCTTTGTATACGTGACCTTCATTATCACCGAAACGGTGCCACATTTCTGCAGTTTCGTGGTCTCCTAGTGAATCAATGAATTCTGCTTTTTCGTAGAATTCTTCAGAAGTTTCTTCCATATTTAGATAGAAGTTACCAAGAACCATATCTTGTGAAGGCGTAACGATAGGTTTACCATCCTTAGGGCCTAAGATATTGTTACTTGCAAGCATTAAAATTTCAGCTTCAGCACGAGCTTTTTCTGATAATGGTAAATGGACAGCCATTTGGTCACCATCGAAGTCGGCGTTGAATGCTGTACATACTAACGGATGTAGACGGATTGCACGCCCTTCAACCAATCTTGGTTTGAAGGCTTGGATACCTAAACGGTGTAATGTCGGAGCACGGTTCAAGAATACTGGGTGATTATCAGTAACAGATTCTAGAACATCCCAAATCAATGGATCTTGACGTTCTATCATTCTTTCGGCATTCTTAGGGTTTGGTGCTAATTCGCGATTAACGATTTCGTTAATTACGAATGGTTTGTATAGTTGGATCGCCATTTCACGAGGAATACCACATTCATACATCTTTAAAAATGGTCCTACAGCGATTACTGAACGTCCTGAGAAGTCGACACGCTTACCAAGTAAGTTTTGTCTGAAACGACCTTGTTTACCCTTTAAGCTATGTGATAATGACTTTAAGACACGGTTACCAGCACCCTTAATTGGAGCACTGCGACGACCATTATCAATTAAAGCATCAACCGCTTCTTGTAACATACGTTTTTCATTTTGAACGATGATAGTAGGAGTATCACTTTCAAGTAACTTCTTTAAACGATTATTACGAGTAATAACACGACGGTATAAATCATTTAAATCAGATGTAGCAAAACGGCCACCATCTAGTTGTAACATTGGACGTAAATCAGGTGGGATAACTGGTAATACAGTTAGAATCATCCATTCTGGTTTATTTTCAGAATTGATGAAAGCATTAACAGTTTCTAAACGCTTGATTAATTTCTTACGCTTATCGCCTTGAGCTTTTTCAAGTTCTTTAACGATTTGTTCTTTTTCCTTCACAACGTCAACTTTTTCAAGTAACGCTTTAATAGCTTCAGCACCTGTTTGAGCTACGAAGCTATCCTCTCCGTAAAGAATTACATTTTCACGATATTCTTTTTCAGAAAGGATTTGCTTATAAGCTAATTTAGAAGTACCTGGGTCAGTTACGATCCAAGATACGAAGTAAACGATTTCTTCAAGTGCCTTAGGTGGAATATTTAATAATAGACCCATTCTTGAAGGAATGCCTTTTAAATACCAAATATGAGCTACTGGGGCAGCTAAGGCAATGTGTCCCATACGTTCTCTACGAACGGATGCTTTAGTGATTTCAACACCACAGCGATCGCAGACTACGCCTTTGTAACGCACTTTCTTATATTTACCACAGTAACATTCCCAGTCCTTTGTTGGACCGAAGATTCTTTCACAGAATAAACCATCACGTTCAGGTTTTTGTGAACGGTAGTTAATAGTTTCTGGTTTTGTGACTTCACCATGAGACCATTCAAGGATTCTTTCAGGAGAAGCTAAACCAACTTGGATTGCTTCGAATTGTTTATTAGCCATGATTTATCTTCCTCCTAAATATCTTCTTCGTCGTCGTCACCTAAACCGATGACAGCGGCTTCTCTAATGTCTTCTTCTGTAGTAACGTCTTCATCGTTTTCTGTAACCATGAAGCCTTCCATTGAATCAACAACCACTTGATCATTATTTTGTTCAGTTGGTTCATCATCATCTCCAGTTTCAGATAAGATGATTTCATTTCCTTCGCCATCAAGCATCTTAACATCAATCGCAAGAGCTTGTAATTCATGTTTTAATACCTTGAATGATTCTGGAACGCTTGATTCTGGAATATCTTTACCCTTAAGAATAGCTTCGTAAGTCTTAGTACGTCCGTTAACGTCATCCGACTTGATTGTTAAGATTTCTTCTAGAGTATGAGCAGCACCATATGCTTCTAGAGCCCAAACTTCCATTTCACCAAATCTTTGACCACCATTTTGAGCCTTACCACCTAAAGGTTGTTGTGTTACTAATGAGTAAGGACCAGTTGCACGGGCATGTAACTTATCATCAACCATGTGGGCTAACTTAATCATATACATGACACCAACTGAGATACGTTCATCATATGCTTCACCTGTACGGCCATCGCGAAGAACTAACTTACCATCTTTTGATGTAGCAGCTTCTTCCATGATTGAACGCAATTCGTCATTGTTAATACCATCGAATACTGGTGTAGAGAATTTAACGCCAAGTTTCTTAGCAGCCATACCTAAGTGAATTTCTAGGACTTGTCCGATATTCATACGTGAAGGTACGCCGAATGGGTTTAACATAATATCAACCGGTGTTCCATCTGGCATAAATGGCATGTCTTCGATTGGTAAAATACGTGAAATAACACCTTTATTACCATGACGACCAGCCATCTTATCACCTTCGGAAATCTTACGTTTTTGTACAACGTAAACTTTTACGACTGATTCAACACCTGGATTTAATTCATAACCTTCAGAACGTCTGAAGATTCGAACTGATTGTACAATTCCGGCACCACCATGAGGAACACGCAATGAGTTATCACGTACTTCATGTGATTTTTCACCGAAGATTGCAAGTAATAGTTTTTCTTCTGGGGAAGCATCGATTTGACCTTTTGGAGTTACCTTACCAACAAGGATATCGCCTTCCTTAACTTCAGCACCAACCATAACAATACCACGAGCATCTAAGTTACGACAGATACTATCAGATACGTTCGGAATATCACGAGTGATTTCTTCTTTACCTAATTTAGTGTTACGGCATTCAATGCTGTATTCATCAATATGGATTGATGTATAAACATCATCCTTAACCATTCTTTCTGACATGATGATTGCATCTTCATAGTTGTAACCATGCCATGTCATGAATGCGATTGTTACGTTTTGTCCTAATGCTAGTTCGCCATTTTCCATTGAAGGACCATCGGCAATTACGTCACCTGCGTGGACTGTTTCACCACGATCTACGATTGGACGGTGGTTAATACATGTACCGGCGTTACTTCTTCTGAATTTATCTAATTCATATTCATGATCACCTTCATCGTTAGTAATAACGATGCGACATGAATCAACGTAAGTTACAACACCAGTATCACGAGATACAATACCACTACCGCTATCCTTGGCAATACGTGCTTCAATACCTGTACCAACAAATGGTGAATGAGGTTGAAGTAGAGGAACTGCTTGACGTTGCATGTTGGCACCCATTAAGGCACGAGATGCATCATCGTTTTCTAGGAATGGGATACAAGCTGCAGCGATAGAAACGATTTGTTTAGGTGAAACGTCGGCTAATTCGACTTCTTCACGCTTAACAAGTAATGTTTCACCAGCCTTACGAGCTACGACTTGTTCATTTACTAAATGACCGCCTTGAACTTCGTTGGCTTGTGCGATATAGTAGTCAGCTTCTTCATCAGCTGATAGATAGATATAATCTTCTGTAACTGTACCATCAGGTAAAACTTTACGATATGGAGTTTGGATGAATCCGTACTCATTAACTCTTGCATAGCTTGTTAAGTAAGAGATTAGACCGATATTTTGACCTTCTGGGGTTTCGATTGGACAGATACGACCATAGTGAGAGTTATGAACGTCACGTACTTCGAAACCAGCACGTTCACGAGTTAAACCACCAGGTCCTAATGCTGAAATACGACGCTTATTAGTCAATTCAGCAAGTGGATTTTGTTGGTCCATAAATTGTGATAATTGTGATGAAGAGAAGAACTCTTTAATCGCACCACTTAATGGACGAATATTAGTTAAAGTCTTAGGAGTAGCTGTTGTAACATCAACAATTGACATCTTTTCTTTAACAGCTTTTTCCATACGGCTTAAACCGATACGGAATTGGTTTTGAATTAATTCACCAACCGTACGAATACGACGATTACCTAATTGGTCAATATCATCGACGCTACCAACGCCATCTAACATTGTTAATGAATAGTTGTAGAATGCAATCATATCTGACATAGTAATGCATTTCTTTAAGTTAAGTGGATCGATACCAACTAGACGAATAGTATGTTCTAAATCGTTGGCTGGAGCGATATTAACAACTTGACAAGCGGAACCGACTAACCATGCAGTTACTTCTTTTCCGTCTTTAACTAAGTTTGTTAAGTTAACTTCATTATCCATTGAGACCATATAGCTTTCTTCATCTGGAATATAACGAGGAATAGCTAATTCATCATCGAAAATAACATCAGCGCCATTTTCATCAGTTAAACGTCCAAAGACAAATAATCTTTGACCATAGTCAAGAATTGATGAAACGTTTTCGCTTGTTAATTTAACAGCTTCAGCAATAATACTTGTATATACACTAACTTCTGTTACTTCTTTAGCTAAGATTTCAACATCTTTAGCAGTTAAAACAGTACCTGTTTCGTAGTAAGCATTGGCTAGTTCAACATCATTTGCAAGCACACGGCCAACAAGTGATAACTTGTTTTCTGTGCTAACCATTGATGAAGATGGATGAGAGAAACTATGGTTGAATGGGAATGCGTGAACATGGGAACCCTTCACTAGTTCTTCTCTTAATACATTGCGTTCAGCTTTATTGATAGTTGTTCCACGAGTGTATAGAACTGAACCATCAGCTTTATAAATGTCTTCCATTACTACGTTATGTTCCATACGGTCGATAACGTTTAATTTCTTATTTAATTTGTAACGACCAGCCTTTGTCAAATCATATTTCTTTTGATCAAAGAACTTAGCGTTCATTAAGTTAACGGCACCATCCATTGTAGGTACTTCATCAGCTTTTTGGTTTTCATACATTGTGATTAAGGCTTCGTTTGTAGTCTTAGTCTTATCAGCTTGTAATGTATTAGTGATTTCTTCGTAGCCACCTAGGAATGATGTATAAATTGCTTCATAAATATTTAAGAATTCACGATCATCATTTGAGTTGATTAAATCCTCATAGATGTCAAGATTCATTGCTTTGATTAATTTCTTAATCTTTTCAACATTAAAGGCATCTTCGCCTTTTTCTAAATTTAGAGAGAAACCAATCGCTTTAAATAAGATTGATGATAGAATTTTACGTTTTCTATCAACACTCATATTCATTAAACGACCAGTAGTTGTTTTCTTTTCGTCTGAAACGAACTCAAGCCAAGTACCTCTACTTGGAATTAATTCACTATCAAAAATCTCCTTACCAGTCTTTTCATCTGAATTAGTGTCAAAATATGCACCAGGAGATCTAACGATTTGGGATACGATAACTCTTTCAGCCCCATTAATAATGAAAGTACCAGTTGAAGTCATCACAGGGAATTCCCCTAAGAATACTTCCTCAAACTTAGTTGAAAGTTCACCAGTTTCTTCATTAATAATTTCAAGTTCCATCTTGGCCTTAAGAGGCGCAGCGTAGTTAACTTCACGGTATTTAGATTCGTTTACCGAATATTTAGGTTCACCGAATGAATAGTCGATGAAGTTTAAACGAATATTACCCGCATAGTTTTGTATTGGATAGATATCTTCAAATACCTCTTTGATTCCTTCTTCAACAAACCACTTAAAAGAGTCTGTTTGAATTTCTACAAGTGGTGGTAATTCAAGCTTACCACTTACTTTAGAATAATCGCGACGTGTGGAATTTTTACCCAATTGAATATTGTTGTAAGTTTGTTTTTCTGTCATAAACGCGCCTATCCTTTCAAAAAAATACTATGTAGAACTTTTATTTCATTGCTTTAATGAGCCAATGGCCATTGACTCGATCAAGCATATTTACTTCTGTGAATAATTTTTCTAACTTATCAAAACTAGATTTTGCACCGTGTTTCTTTTGAATCACAATGTAAAGATTTCCGCCTTCTTTTAGTACCGTATACGCTTTTTCATATAAGCTAAATATCATTTGCTTACCAGCACGGATGGGCGGATTTAATATTACAGTATCGAATTGTCGATTGAGAGTACAAATATCCTCAGTTTGATATACGTTTATGTTAACTTTATTTCTAAGACCATTAAGTTTAGCAAGATTAGTTGCTCGAGAATTGATATCAACACAATCAATCCTAGCAGTAGGGTGGAACCGACCAAGAATAATTCCGATCGGTCCATACCCACAGCCAAGATCTAAAATGTCATTACCAAGTGGTCTTTGATTAACACACTTTAATAATAAATAACTTCCGTAATCAATTTCGTCTTTTGAGAAGACGCCATTGTCGGTCGTAAAAACAAACTCCTCATTATCAAATGTATATCTAATCTCTTTTGGATCTGACTCCAATTGAGCATTATCGGTATAATAATGAGTCATTTTGATTTATTATTTAATTTCTACAGTAGCACCAGCAGCAACTAATTTTTCCTTAATTGCTTCTGCTTCTTCTACAGCGATATTTTCTTTGATTGGACTAGGTACTTTATCTACTAAGCCTTTAGCTTCTACTAAACCAAGACCAGTGATTTCTCTAACTGCCTTGATAACTTGTACTTTAGTAGCACCAACTTCTTTTAGGATAACTGATACTTCAGTAGGTCCTTGTTCTTCAGCAGGAGCTGCTGCTGCTACTGCAACTGGAGCTGCAGCTGTAACACCGAATTTTTCTTCGATTGCTTTAACTAATTCGTTTAATTCAAGAATTGTAGCTTCTTCTAAGTAAGCTAGGATATCTTCATGTGATAATTTTGCCATTTTAATTTTTCTCCTATTTCTATTTAAATGTTTTTAAGCTTCAGCAATTATTAAGCTGCTGCTTCTTCTGTGTTTGCTTCTTCAGCTACTGGAGCTGCTTCACTACCTTCAGCTTCTTTATCTGCAATTGCCTTAACAACGCATGCAAATGAACGAACTGGTGATTGTAAGCAACTTAGTAACATAGATAGCATGCCTTCCTTGTTAGGTAAGCTTGCAAGTTCGTTAAGAGTGTTGATATCAACGATCTTACCTTCAACGATACCGCTCTTTAATACTAAGTGTTCATGCTTTTTAGCGAATTCAGCTAAAACTCTAGCAGGTGCTGTAGCATCTTTAGAGAATGCGATAGCGTTAGGACCTTTTAAAGATTCTTTAAGATCGCCATAACCTAAAGATTCTACCGCTCTTTGAGCCATTGAGTTCTTGTAAACTTTGAATTCAACATTTTCTTTTCTTAAGTTACGACGAAGTTCAGTAACTTCAGCTACACTTAAACCACGGTATTCAACGACAACGCTAGCTTCTGCTTCCTTAAATTGTTCAGTAATTGTAGCTACGATTGCCTCTTTTTCATTTAATACTGCTTGATTCATAATGTTCCTTCTTTCTAGCCCCAATATCCTTTCGGTTATAAAAACCCGCGCCAAGACAGCACGGGTTGAAAAAATCACATTGATCTTTACCTGGGTAACTTTATTAAGCTTTAGGCCGTTACTGTCTTTGGTATATTGATGCTCATGTATAATACAATAAAACGCTTAATAATGCAAGCATAAATTTAAAAAAGGTATATCATTGATATACCTAATTCAAAATCAATTATTCAGCGATAACTTTTACGCCTGGACCCATTGTGCTTGAAAGAACGATATTCTTGATATATGCGCCCTTAACAGCAGCTGGACGAGCCTTTGCGATAGCGTTGTATAAAGTTGTGTAGTTCTCAACTAATGCTTCTTCAGTAAATGAAACTTTACCGATTAAGCAGTTGATATTGCCTTCTTTATCAACACGGTATTCAATCTTACCTTTTTTGATTTCTTCAACAGCGTTTGCTACGTTCATTGTAACAGTACCTGTCTTAGGGTTTGGCATTAAGCCTTTAGGACCTAATACTTTACCTAAACGTCCAAGTTCACCCATCATATCTGGAGTAGCTACGATGATATCGAATCCAAACCAACCTTTTTTGATTTCTTCTAATAATTCTTTACCACCTACAAAATCTGCACCAGCAGCTTTTGCTTCTTCTTCCTTAGCACCTTGAGTGATTACTAAGACTTTTTGGCTACGGCCAGTACCATTAGGTAATACCATAGCTCCACGAATTTGTTGATCAGCATGACGTGGATCAACGTTTAAGTTGAATGAAACTTCAACTGTAGCGTCAAATTTAACTTTAGAAGTTTCTTTAACTAATTTTACTGCCTCACTAGCAGAGTATTCTTTACCCTTTTCAATTAATGAAAGTGAGTTGTTATAATTCTTACCATGTTTTGCCATTGACTATTCCTCACCTTCCACTTTGATACCCATGTTACGAGCTGTACCAGCAACAATCTTCATTGCAGCTTCTACATCGTTAGCGTTTAAATCTGGCATCTTGTATTCAGCAATTTCCTTTAATTGGTCCTTAGTGATTGTACCAACAACTTTTGCCTTAGGGCTGCCTGAACCCTTAGATACTTTAGCAGCTTTCTTTAATAAGTTAGCAGCTGGAGTAGTCTTTAATACGAAATCAAATGATTTGTCTTCGTAAGCTGTGATAATAACTGGAACTACATCGCCTTTACGATCTTTAGTAGCATCATTAAATGCTGAACAGAATTGAGGCATGTTGATACCTGCTGAAGCTAAAGCTGGTCCTGGTCTAGCACCGCCGGCTTCGAATTGTAACTTACAAATTTTTGCAACTTTCTTTTTCTTTGCCATAGTTTTTCCTCCTCTAGGCTCGTGGTTTTATTGAAGAGTTGTTGCGTCTTCTCCCACTTGCCATATTATTGTATACGAACACCCTATCAATTGCAAGGACAAATATATTTAAATATCGATAAATAGTACATATTATTAAGTTTTATTCAAAAATTATAAAAGAGCCAAATTCATGGCTCTTTTTGATAATCTTGCTTTGCGATTTAAATTAGAATTCGCTCTTCTTTAAATCAATGTAATTAATATCAGTTGGTGTTTCACGACCGAATAAGACAACTAGAACTGTTGCAACTTGTGTTTGGTCGTTCATTGAATCAACGATACCTTCAAGACCACTGAATGGTCCAGATGAAATTAAAACGCTATCGCCAACCGCAAAGTCAACTTCAACTTTACGTTCAGATTGGCCAACGCGACGTAGAACCATTTCAATTTCTTCTTGAGGTACAGGGAATGGTTTAGCGCCTTTACCAGATGAACCGATGAATCCTGTTACACCTGGAGTGTTACGAACAACGTACCAAGCCTTATCTGTCATGATCATTTCTACAAATAAGTAGCCAGGGAAAATGTTCTTAACAACTTCCTTAGATTTTTCATTTTTAACTTCAATTTGAGTTTCTTCTGCAACTACAATTCTAAATAGGTTATCAGTAATTCCCATTGTTTCCGAACGCTTTTCAAGGTTTTCCTTAACGCTATTTTCGTGTCCGGCGTATGTATTTACAACATACCACTGTTTCTTTTCTTCTGCCATTTTATTAAATTACTCCAATTCCCTTTAAAACTAGCGATGCTAGTAATTCACATAAAATAAAGAATATACCAAAAAATAATGTAAAGATAATTACTTGAACTGAGTTCGAGAATAATTCTTTAGACTTTGGCCAGCGAATCTTTTTGATTTCTTTGTTGATTCCGCTAATACTAAACCATTTTAACATTGATTTCCCTCCAACCTATTTTGTTTCTTTATGTAAAGTGTGCTTGTTACACTTCTTACAGTACTTCATTAATTCAAGACGTTCATTGCTTGCGTTCTTATTCTTATAAACTGAATAATTACGAGATAGACATTCCGTGCATGTTAGAATAACGCGATTTTTATTTGCCATAATATCTCCCAATTAAAAAACCATCGGATTTAGACCCAATAAGCATGAATATATTAACACACAGGCATGTAAATGTCAAAAGAATTGAAATATATATAAAAGGTATAACATCGTTAAAATCGCCTACAAAAGCGGTCTAAAAGATTTTAATAAAATAGCTTCTCATTTGATTGAGCATTCACCCAGAAAGCCTAGGTAATTGTTTTATTTTTGATTCAGTATACGTTTGCCTTCCTCTTCAATGTTTAGAGATGCATTATAGTCGCGATCATGGATTGTACCACAATTTGGGCATTTCCATATTTGTACACCTAACACGACATTTTGATCAGTATACCCACAAACATGGCAACATTTTGATGATGGATACCACTGATTAATTTTGACAAGGGGCTTGTTGCGGTCTTTCAACTTGTATGCTAATGCATTAGTGAAATAGTGCCAACCATTGTCAGAGACACTTTTAGCATACATTGGATTTTGAGCCATGGTATGCATGTCTAAAGTTTCAACGGCAACTGCGTCATACTTATCAGCAATTCGTGTTGACATCTTTTGAAGATAATCGTGACGAGCATTGACAATCTTTTGATGAACTTTGCCAATATGGCGAAATTGCTTCTGATAGTTATTGCTATGAAGCTCAAGTCTAGCTAGTTTTTGCTGTTCAAGAGCGAGCTTCTTTTTATTACGTTTGTATTGTTTCAGATATTCTAAATCGGTTTGTAAATTTTTATCTGATGCCACAAACAATTTGCCCATCGAAAAATCAAGACCGACGAGACGATTTGTCTTTTCGGTTTGCTTATCGATAATAGCTGTGAAGACAACAATCAAATGATAAGCACCACTTGTATTTTGAGTCATCACAATTCTAGCCAGTTGCGCATTTGATGGCAACGGACGGCTTTGAACATATTTGATATATCCAAGGCGTTTAATATAGACATATTTATCTTCAAAGCAAATTTGGCTCTCAATTGAACCAATGGAACATGTTCTGTTCCCATACTTAGTGCTTTTAAATTGAGGATAATTTTCATTATGCAACAACTTATATTTTTGCCAAGTATTTTCTAATTCATTTAGAACACTTCTAATTGAATAAGTTGTAAGCACAGCAATTGCAGGATATGCTTCCCTTGATGTAGAAACCTCCTTAAGCATTTGCGAATAAGGGAAGGAATCACCACGTTTGTGTGCTTGAATTTTCTTTTCGAGAAAATAGTTGTAAAGACAACCAGTAGCTAAGAAACAATCATTAAGAATCGATTTTTGAGTAGAGTTAGGATAGATGCGGTATTTATAAGCACGGTACGTTAAGTTATTACTCATCAGTTTAATGTTTACCTCTTTTTTTATGTTCTATTTCAAACATACATTCATAATCGCCGCGCAATTTATGCAATACATTATCAACACGTTTCTTCTTGATTCCAAGTTCATCAGCAATTTCATCGTAAGATTTGCCTTGATACTTTAGATAAAGAATCTTTTGACTTTCTTCATCAAGTGTTTTGTAATAATTCTCAGCTTTCTCACGTAAGTAGTTATATTGGAAATTAGCGCTTGGATTATCTTCCATTCTTGTTGTTACATAATTCGGGCTTGATTCCCACGCTTGTCGATCTTCACTTGTTGAAATAATTTCGCGGCTATAGATACGCGAATGTTTATTAACATAAGCAAAAATTCGACGTCGCACAATCGTATAAGCGAAAGTTAAATACTGCGCATGGGTCTCGTTGTAGAAGTTATAGTCCATTGCCGCAATATAGTATCCAATACTCGCTTCTTGAAACAAATCATTGCGATCAATTTGAAAATCTGATAAGACCGCATTATAACGATTAATCAAACTCATCGTTACCGGTTTATATCTTTCCACAATCTTCATTAACTCCGCATCACGATTCTTATTTTCTTTTATGTTTCTTATTACTTGATTCTCGTTACGTAATTTACGGATTTTCCCGTCTTTGTTAACCTTTGCAGGTTTTGAAATATGTTTCTTATTTTCCATAACGCTATTATGTAT
>JAHHTG010000023.1 GCA_020024765.1 Thomasclavelia sp.
GTCATGAGCACCACCTTCAACGATTGAAGTTGAAGATACAAGTGTTAACTTAGCTTTATCTCTAAATTCAGGAATAGTTAAGGCTCCACAGTTACACATAGTTGATTTAACTTTAGCAATTGTAACTGCGACATTGTCTTTTAATAGACCAGCATATGGAACATAAGCATCAACGCCTTCTTCAAACTTTAATGTCTTAGCACCACCCAAGTCATAACGTTGCCAGTTACGAGCGTGGTTAGAACCTTCGCCCCAATATTCTTTGTAGTAAGAACCATTTAGCATAACTTTTGCAGATGGAGATTCTTCGAATCTTGAGAAATAACGACCAAGCATTACAAAGTCACTACCCATAGCTAATGCTAAAGTGATGTGATGATCGAATACAATACCACCATCAGAACAGATTGGAACATATTCACCAGTTCTTTCAAAATATTCATCACGAGCTCTTGCAACATCAATAACAGCTGTTGCTTGACCACGACCAATACCCTTTGTTTCGCGTGTGATACAAATTGAACCACCACCGATACCAACTTTAATAAAGTCGGCACCAGCTTCAGCTATGAAATTAAAGCCATCAGCATCAACTACGTTACCAGCACCAACTGCTACCTTGTTGCCATAGTGTTCTTTAATCCATTTAATTGTAAGTTGTTGCCATTCTGAGAAACCTTCAGAAGAGTCAATACATAAAACATCAACACCAGCTTCAATTAAAGCAGGAACACGTTCAGCGTAGTCACGAGTATTGATACCAGCTCCAACTAAGAAACGTTTTTTATCATCTAGTAATTCATTTGGATATTCTTTATGAGATTCGTAGTCTTTTCTAAATACTAAGTAAACTAACTTTTGATCATCATCGATTACTGGAAGAGAATTTAATTTATGTTCCCAAATGATATCGTTACATTTAGTTAAATCATCATGAATTGAACCACAAACAATTTTTTCAAATGGTGTCATGTATTTTTCAACTAATTCATCTTTTCCAACATGGTTAACACGGTAGTCACGAGAAGTGATAATACCTAATAATTTACCATTTGATGTACCATCTTCAGTTACTGCAACTGTAGAGTGATTAGTCTTTTCAATGATTTCTAATAATTCACCAATTGTTTGGTTAGGGCGAACATTTGAATCAGATACAACGAAACCAGCTTTGTAGTTCTTAACACGACGAACCATTGCGGCTTGTTGTTCAATTGTTTGTGAACCATAAATAAATGATAAACCACCTTCTTTTGCAAGAGCGATTGCTAATTTATCATCAGATACAGCTTGCATGATTGCTGAAACTAGCGGAATGCGTAATTCGATTCTACTCTTTTCGCCTTTTTTGTGTCTTAAAAGTGGTGTAGTTAAATCTACACGATCAGGAATATGCTCAGATGAAGAGTATCCTGGAACTAATAAATATTCATTAAATGTGTGAGAAGTTTCCTCAAAAAATTTTGCCATATGCGCCTCCTAGGTTGCCTTAAATAATAATATATTTACTATACAATTTCAAGGGATTAATGTATACTTTTAAAGTATTGAGGAGATATTTTATGAAAATTAAGGATAGTTACTTCTTCACATTACGTGAAGATGTTAAAGATGAAGACTCAATTAGTGGTAACTTACTAGTAAAAGCTGGTTTCATCAAAAAGACTTCAGCCGGTGTTTATATGATGTTACCTCTTGGATTAAGAGTTGAACAAAAAATCGAAGAAATCGTTCGTCGCCATATGAATGAAACTGGTGCACAAGAAGTTCGTATGCCAGGATTAATTCTACAAGACTACTATGAAAAATCTGGAAGACTTGCAAACTTCGGACCAAGTTTGTTTAGATTAAAAGATCGTACAGGCAAAAACTTTGCTTTAGGTCCAACACATGAAGAATTATTTGTACTTGCAGCTAAGAACATGATTCGATCATACAAGAATATGCCTTTTGCACTACATCAATTTCAAACTAAGTTCCGTGATGAACCACGGGCACGTTTTGGTTTAATTCGTGTTAAAGAATTCGTCATGCAAGATGGTTATTCGTTTGATGCTGATGAAGCTGGCATGGATGTAAATTACAATAAATTCTTTGAAGCATACAAACGTTCATTTGATGAAATTGGCATCAACTACCGTATCGTTAAAGCGGATACAGGTGTCATGGGTGGTTTATTAAGTGAAGAATTCCAAGCTATCACGCCAATTGGTGAAGATACAGTTGTATATTGTGATGATTGCGGTTACACATCGAATCTAGAAATTGCTGAATGTAAAGAAGTTGATCAACCAACAACTTTAGAATTAAGACAAAAAGAATTGGTTAATACCCCTCACGCAGGTACAATTGAACAAGTGTGCGAATTCTTAGGTCAGCCAAGCGAAAAATTCATTAAGACATTAATTTATGTCTGTGATGGTAAACCATATGCAGTATTGGTACGTGGTGATAAGGAAGTATCTGAAACTAAACTTCAAAAACTATTAAAAGCAAACGAAGTAGCACTAGCTGATCCTGCAACAGTTGTCGAAGTAACAAACGCTAAAGTAGGTTTCGCTGGTCCAATCGATATTAAATGCCCAGTCATTCTTGACTTAGAAGCTAGCCACATGCACAACTTCATTGTAGGTGCTAACCAAACTGATTATCACTATATTAATGTGAATATCGCAGATTTCAAAGCTGATTACATCGCTGATGTGCGTCAAGTTAAAGAAGGCGATATTTGTCCATGCTGTGGTAAGAAACTTAAGTTCACTAAAGGTATCGAAATCGGTAATACTTTCAAACTTGGCACTAAGTACTCAGAAGCCTTAGACTTAACTTACCTAAACAAAGAAAATAAGAGTGACTATGTTTGGATGGGTTGTTACGGTATCGGTATTGGCCGTTGCATGGCTGCAATTGTAGAACAAAACCATGATGATAAAGGTATTATTTGGCCTGAAAACATTGCCCCTTACCAAGTTGCCATTGTCAACATCTCAAACAAAGATGAAAATCAAGTTCGCATCGCTAACGAATTACATGATGCTTTAGTTGCTAAAGGCGTAGATGTCTTACTCGATAATCGTGATGAAAGACCAGGTGTTAAATTTAATGATATGGAATTAATTGGTATCCCTCACCGTATTACTGTTGGTAAGAAAGCTGCTGAAGGCATTGTTGAAGTTAAACATAGAAATAGTGACGAAGTACTTGAATTAAGCATTGATGAAGTTATTAATTACTTCGCAAAATAATTATTTAGTAGCCTTCGGGCTACTTTTTAAGTTAATTCATTTAAATTAGTTAATTATTTAACTACATCACTATTTATTCTTATAACATAAATGATATAATTAACAAGTATTGGAGGTTTTATATGAGTAAAAACAATAAAAAGAAGCAAAATCGTGTTTGGGTTGATGAATCTAAACAAGACTATAATATGTTTTGCGTAATGGGCTTCGCAATTTCATTAGTGACTTTTTACTTTGAACATAATGGTATCGTTTCGTTAATTGGTGCTATTGTTTCATTAATTGGTATTCTACAATATCGTAAGAAACATGAACGCGGACTTGTGTTTGCTGTTGTTGGTTTAGCTGTTGGCATCATCAGTTTCATCCAACAAATGTTATTAATCATCTAGTAGAATCTACTATGCCGCATTTGCGGCTTTTTTTATTGCAAAATAAAAACTCCTAATCAAAATTGATTAGGAGTTTATTAACTATTTAACGTAGAGATCGTTTGTTAGTGTCAAATCAAACAGTGATAGTAACTCATTAATTTCTTCAACACATTCATTAGCATAGACAAACTTAAGAGCTAAACGCGGATAAACTTCACTCAAAAGTTCTGGATTTACAAATCCTAAAGTTTCAAAATCAATAGGCAAACTTGTAATTTTCGAACTATTTGCATTAAAGGATTGAATCGAATTATCTAGATGTGAAATAAATTCAATGACACCAGTAAAATCACAGTGCATAATTTCATCTTTCACAAATATCGCATTGACAGGATAATTATCAAAACCAGTTTGTTCCTCATAGAGATTTTGTAAGTCGAAGATTTCAACTAATTCATCACCTTCTGCATTATTTTCATAAGAACCTCTAATTTTAGTAAGCATTGGTTCTTGCATAAGTCCAACATGGTCCCCTTTTTCCAACATTTGAGAAGCCACTTCCGAACTCGTTTCATGATAGTTAATCACTATTTTGCTGCCAATAAGATCATGTACTAATTCTAGCACTTTACCAGGGATTAATTCTTCCCCAAAGGCCTCGATATTCTTGTAACGACGTGTATTGCCGACAATGTGATAGTTCCCCCATGAAACAATACCAAGTAAACGATAATTATCTGTATTTTTGATTTGACTAAGCCCCAAATTTATTGGGGCAATAATCAAATCTTGTTCAGCTGTCACAAATTCATTCATCAACGAATTTGTATCTTCAGCGATATGATAGTCAACTGTAAATTCTTGATCAACAAGAGTACCAGCAAAACTCAAAGCAGCTACACCACTAGGAGATGCAATTGAGATATTGTAATGTTTTTGTTCATTACCTTTGATAAATTGACTGTCTTCTTTACTTAATAATGTTAAACCTAATGTACAAGAAGCGATAATAATCAAAACAATTAAAGTTATGATAATTCTCTTCTTATTTTTCATAAGCTTTTGTTTCTTTTTCAACTTTGAACTTGTTTACACATTCTTCAAGAGTCATTGTTGATGTTTCTTTGTGGCCAAATTTGCGGACTGTAACTGTGTTGTTTTCTTCTTCGCCATCACCTAATACTAAAGTATAAGGAATCTTATGAGTTTGTGATTCACGAATTCTGTAACCCATTTTTTCATTACGGTCATCAATTTCAACACGTAGTCCAACAGTTTCTAAAGCTTCCTTAACCTTATTTGCATAAGCTAAATGCTTTTCGTGATGAACTGGAATGATATTAATTTGACGAGGTGCTAACCATAGAGGGAACGCTCCACCATAGTGTTCAATTAAGATACCAATGAAACGTTCGATTGAGCCAAAGATAACACGGTGTAACATAACAGGACGCTTCTTAGAACCATCAGCATCAATATAAGTTAAATCAAATCTTTCAGGTAAGTTCATATCAAGTTGGATTGTGCCACATTGCCATACACGGCCTAGTGAATCCTTAATATGGAAGTCTAGTTTTGGACCATAGAACGCACCATCACCTGGATTAATCTTGCATTCATGACCTGCCTTATGACAAGCTTCTTCAAGAGCCTTTTCACTCTTATCCCAAATCGCGATATCGCCAATATATTTTTCTTCAGGACGAGTTGATAATTCGATATCATATGTTAAACCAAAGATACTGTAAGTACGATCGATGAAATTGATTAATCTTACTACTTCTTCTTCGATTTGATCTTCACGCATAAATAAGTGAGCATCATCTTGAGTAAATGTACGAACTCTAAATAAACCATTTAAGGCTCCTGATGCTTCGTGACGGTGTACTTGACCAAGTTCACCTATTCTTAAAGGTAAATCTTTATATGAGTGTAGTGAGTTTTTATAAACTAACATACATCCTGGGCAGTTCATTGGTTTGATAGCGAAGACACGATCATCAATTTCTGATGTATACATATTTTCACGATAGTTGAACCAGTGACCAGAAAGTTCCCATAATTCCTTGTTTAACATAATAGGAGTTTTAATAAATTGGTAACCTTCTTTAGTGTGTTCTTGATACCACCAGTTTTCTAGTTCATTTCTTAGAATCATACCATTGTTTAAGAAGAATGGGAAACCAGGTCCATATTCACTCATCATAAATAAGCCAAGTTCTTTGCCGAGTTTACGATGATCACGTTTCTTAGCTTCTTCAATCATAGCTAAGTGTTCATTTAATGCTTCTTCTGTTTCGAAACAAACACCATAAATTCTTTGTAGCATCTTGTTTTTGGCATCATTTTTCCAGTAAGCGCCAGAAACTTTTAATAGTTTAAAATGTTTTAATAATTTAACGCTTTCAACGTGTGGACCACGGCATAAATCTGTGAAGTCCCCTTGGCTGTAGCAAGAAATAACAGTTTCATTTTCATCCATATGTGAAATAAGATCTAACTTATATTCATCATCTTTGAACATTTCAAGTGCTTCAGCTTTTGAAATTTCATGACGGACAATGCGTTTACCATCCTTAGAAATCTTTTTCATCTCTTTTTCAATCTTAGGTAAATCTTCCTCAGTTAAAGTTACATCGCCCAAATCGATATCATAGTAGAAACCATCTTCAATGACAGGTCCAACCCAGAATTTTGCATTTGGATATAAATGCTTGACAGCTTGTGCAAGCAAATGTGCACAGCTATGATTCAATACATTTAAGTTTGAATCTTCTTTAATGTTAATCATAATTTCCTCCACAATAAAATAAAAAAGGTGAAACCAAAAGGTCGCATTAGCGAGGTCCCACCTTATCTTATTACTCTATGCTTTTAACGCAAGCTTACGATAACCGATTACCGGCACTACTCATAAGGAGTAACTAATTATTCTCTCGGATTACTTTCACCAACCGTAACCTCTCTAACTTCTAGAATAACAAGTCATATCTTAATCAAAGTATTTACTATTTTAGTATAGCCAATTTCAAATTTATGTCAATCAGTTAGCACAAGATTAGCCAATTGATCCTTCCATGTTAATTTTTAATAATTGGTTTAATTCAACTGCATATTCCATAGGCAATTCACGAGTAAAAGGTTCGATGAAACCTAAAATAATCATTTGAGTTGCATCTTCTTTCGATAAACCACGTGACATTAAATAGAATAGTTGTTCCTCAGAAATCTTCGAGACAGTTGCTTCGTGTTCGATTGTCGAAGTTGAATTAGAAACAATATTAACTGGAATAGTATCACTTGATGAAATATCGTCGAGAATTAAAGTATCACATTCAACTTTGGCTTTGCTATAATCAGCATTTGGTCCAAATTTGACAAGTCCACGATAATTAACTTTACCACCAACACGAGATAATGACTTCGAAATAATCGTACTTGATGTATGTTTACCGAGATGAATCATTTTTGCACCAGCATCTTGGAATTGTTCGTGTGAAGCTACTGCAATACTAATACATACACCCTTCGCATAATCTTCGGCTAAGATACATGCAGGATATTTCATATTTAAATGTGAACCAATATTACCATCAATCCATTCCATTAAACCTCTTTCCTTAACATAAGAACGTTTTGTAACTAAATTAAGAATATTTGGTGACCAGTTTTGGACTGTTGAATAACGACATTTTGCATTCTTACCAACAAAGATTTCAACAACCGCAGCATGCAGTGAATCAACTGTATATTTTGGCGCTGTACAACCTTCGACATAATGTAAATCAGCATCATCATCAACAATGATAAGTGTTCTCTCAAATTGGCCCATTTCCGCTGAATTAATGCGGAAATAAGATTGCAATGGTTTCTTTAATTTAACACCTTTTGGAACATAGATAAATGAGCCACCTGACCAAACTGCTGTATTCAAAGCTGCAAATTTGTTATCTGCATAAGAAACGACTTTTCCAAAATATTCACGGAATAATTCTGGACATTTTTTAAGGGCTGTGTCAGTGTCATAAAAGATAACACCAGTATCTTCTACTTCTTTGAGCATGTTGTGATAAACAACTTCTGATTCATATTGAGTCGAAACACCAGATAGGAACTTTTGTTCTGCCTCAGGAATTTTTAAACGATTAAAAGTATCTTTAATTGTCTCGGGAACTTTATCCCATGTATTTTCAACTCGATCAGATGGTTTGATATAGTAAGTAAAATCATTAAAATCAATACCACTGAGGTCAGGTCCAAATGAAGGTAATGGCATTTCAAGGAATTTGTGATATGCCTTTAAACGTAGTTCGAGCATCCATTCCGGTTCATTTTTCTTTGCCGAAATTTGACGTACAACCTCTTCACTTAAACCTTTGCCGGTATTGAAGACTGTAACATCTTCATCTTTAAAGTCATATTGATAATTTTCTTGTTCTTCAATAATTTCTTTATTTTCTTTCTTCATTTTGATATTCTCTCAACAAACTATTGATACCTTTAACACCAATAGTCCCACATTTAATTCGATTAGCTTGATTTGGCAAAGTTTCAAAAGCCACCATCTCTTCAATTTTATCTTCAGAGAATGGTTTTTCATCAAGCATGCTATAGTATTCATCAATGATACTAAGAGCTTCTTCGACCGTTTTACCTTTAATAAGGTTTGTCATAATAGATGTTGAAGAAATGGAAATGGTACAACCAACACCATCAAATCTAACATCTTTGACAATATTATCTTCAATTAAAACTTGAACTTTAATATCGTCAATACAAGAATCACTCGCCATATGAATAGTGCGATATCGTTCATCATCCGATAATCCCTTATTCAAAGGATGTTGATAATGATTTAAAATAATGGCTCTTTTAAAACTTTCATCAATCATAAAGCTGCTCCTATGCACTTTTCAAGTGTAACGTCTTTTAAGACATCAATAAAATAATCAATTTCTTCTTTAGTGTTGTATAGATATAAAGAAGCACGAATTGTTTCAGATACACCAATAACGTTCAATAAAATCTTAGCGCAATGGCTACCGCTACGAACAGCGATACCTTTAGAGTTTAAATAAGCTGCAACATCTTGAGCAAAAATATCCTTGACATTGAATGTCACAATTGAAGTACCAATAGCCTTGTTATAGACAATGACATTATCAAGTTCATTCATACGTTTCATAAAATATTCATGAAGTTCACGATCATGTTCTTGGATATTTTCAATTCCAATCGAGTTGATATATTCAATAGCTGCACCAAATCCTAAGACACCTTCAATGCAAGGCGTACCAGCTTCAAATTTAAATGGCGGATTCTTTAATAAGATATTGCCACAAATATCAAATCTTGCATTAGATCCACCACCTAGCATAAATGGATCAGTCTTTTCTAATAATTCATATTTTCCATATAAAACGCCAACACCTGATGGTCCTAACATTTTATGAGATGAGAAACATAAAAAATCAACGTCCAAATCTTGTACATCTGTCTTGATATGAGGCACTGATTGGGCTCCATCACAAACTACAATCGCACCATATTGATGAGCAATCTTTGCGATTTCTTTCATTGGAGCGATATAACCCAAAACATTCGAAACATGAGCCATCGTTACAACCTTAACGTGTTCATTCATGATTTTCTTAAAATTGTCAAGATTGAAACTACCATCTTCATTTAATTCAATATATTCAATCTTGGCACCAGTAACTTCAGCAACCTTAAACCAAGGCAAAATATTAGAAGCGTGTTCAGCTTCAGTTGAAAGAATAATATCCCCCTCTTTTAAGTACTTTTGTCCATAGCCATAAGCAACTAAATTTAGGGAAGATGAAGCGCCATTGGTAAAGACGATTTCATTTTCACTTTTTGCGTTTAAAAACTCTGCTGTTAATTTACGAACTGCTTCATATTCGCTCGAGACTTGAAATGAGATTTCATAATCACCGCGATGTATATTAGAGTTCTCAAAATAATAATAATCATTAACCCTATCAATAACTTGTTTTGGCTTAAACGAAGTCGCAGCACTATCAAAATAAATCATATTGCGACGACGACCATTGATTACCATTGGAAAGTCTTGACGGATTGCATCAATATCGTACATTAAATTACACCACCTTTTTTGAAAGTTCAGCAATAATAGCATCACCATCACCGAACATTACAGCTTCTTCTTTTTGTGGCAATAAATAAGAATGAATAATTAAATTCATAGCTTGCTTATAAGAAATACCACGTGAGTTTAAATAATATAGAACATCAGGATCAATCGTTCCTGAACTTAATGCATGCGCTGCTTCAACTTCGTTTTCATCAATCAACAACACAGGCTTAATTAAAGCATGTTTTGGATGATCAATCGTTAAACAACGCGATGCTTGCATATTTTTAGAATATTTTGCGCCATTGACAATCTTGCCAACACATTCAAAATTCAATTCGGATGCATCTAAACTAACACACGAATTATCAATACTGATTTCTGTATGATGATCGATATTACGATAATTCATATTAACAGTACGTTTATTAACCGTTAAGAATTTAGTAATTACCTTCAAGATTGAACCATGCAAAACATCAATAGATGAATCTTGAGTATAATCATCATTTAGCAAATCGATAAACATAATTTTAACTTGTGAGTCACTATCAATAGTGCCATGATCATTAATTTTAATCGTTCCTTCATACTCATTAATCACAAGAATATTAACAACGGAATGATCAATTGCATATTCAATATTTACTTCCGGGCTATTGAGTTTTAAGAAATAATTCATTTCACTATTTTTAGCATCGAGACAATATGTCAAAGCATCGTTAATTTCAATAACTTCTCTATTTGACATTTTGACCTCGCAAGTTATGGGCACAAGTTCCCAAAGAATAAACAAGTGGTTTATTTTCCTTAATTGGCTTAATATTTAATTCTTTATATAACCAATCGTAACCATCTTGGTCAATCTTCATAACAAGTTCTTCATCACCTTCCACAACAATCTTACCATCAACAATGACATGAGCATGTGTTGGTTTTAATAAAGTAAAGAAACGTTCGTAGTGAGATACAACGCACATACCCATATGTGTTTCAGCACGCAATTCTTGTAAAGCTTCAGAAACTAATTTAACGGCATCTACATCAAGCCCAGAATCGATTTCATCTAACATTGCAAGAGATGGTTTGAGAATCAACATTTGTAAAATTTCATTACGTTTCTTTTCACCACCAGAAAAGCCATCATTCACAAAACGATGAGCTAGGTCATCTTTCATTTTTAATTTTTTAATACCACCATCGATAGCTTTAATGAATTTGTATAGCGAAATGGGTTCTTCTTGACGTGAGTTAATAGCAGCTCTTAAAAAGTCTGAGTTAGTTACCCCGCCAATAACTTGTGGATATTGCATTGCAAGGAACAAACCTTTACGTGCCCTTTCGTCTACACTCATTTTAAGTACATCTTCACCATTAAAAGTGATTGAACCTTGAGTAACGGTATATTCCGGATTTCCCATGATAGAAGCTAATAGAGTTGATTTACCATTACCATTAGGACCCATGATGGCATGGATTTCGTCATCATTGATCGTTAAATTAATTCCTTTCAAAATTTCTTTATCTAATACACTAACGTGTAGGTCTTTTATTTCTAATTGATTGGCCATATTGCTACCTCCCGAAAAAATTATAGCACAAATTATATTTCGAGGTTAGATTACGCACTCCCTTTTTGAAAATATTTACATATGCATAATTAACAAGCTTTAATCAATACATAATTATGTTATGTTCAAGAAAATTTGTGAATTTTGTATGATAAATGTATGCTATAAATTTACTTAAAGTTGTAATTAATATATAATAATTTAGTATGTCTAAGGAGGAGAACATGGACTTTAAAGAAATTTTTAAAAAGTTTTGGTTCGTAATTTTAGTAGCGGTTCTATTCGTTGGATTTATTATCGCTTATTCAGTGAATACTATCCAAAATCGTGAAGTAGTCAAAGAACCAGTTGAGATTGATGGTCAATATATCATTTATTCAATCAACGATCAAAACTATACAGCCGATCAATTATATGATGAATTAAAAAACACATATGGACTTAATTCCATTTACACAACATACGATCGTTTAATCAGTGATAAGGCTGTTGAAACAACAAAAGAAATGAAAGATATTGCCGCAAATAACGCTGCTTATTTATTGCAATATTATGGTGAAGAAGAGTTAACTGCTCAAATGCAAAAATTAGGTTACAAAGATGCAAGTGAAGCTACTGATTACTACATCTACCTACTTAAATCACAACAATTACGTCGTGATTACTTAAAGGCACATATGGAAGAATACGTTTTACCATATGCTGAGGCTCACCACCCTAAGATGATTTCTCATATCTTAGTAAAAGTAGCAGATGTTCAAAAGATTGAAAATGAAGATGGCACTTATACTTTTCAAGCTAATCCAACCGAAGAAGAAAAAGCTAAACTTGATGAAGTATTAAAAGCTCTAGAAACCGAAAGCTTTGAACAAGTTGCAGTTGAATATTCAGAAGACGGCAGTGCTCAAAATGGCGGATTCTTAGGTTATTTTGATGATAAGAATACAACATATGTAAAAGAATTCGCTGATGCAGCTAAGACTCTAACAAATGGTCAAATCAGTGATGTCGTTGTTTCAGAATATGGTTATCATATTTTAATGTGCAACACTGACGATATCAACTTAATGATGGATGATATCTACTCAGTTGATTTATTAAATGCCATCTTCGCTGAAAATGGAGACTTATATAACGTTCCACTTCTAGAAAAAGCCGAAGAATTAGGCGTTAAAATTAATGACGAAAAATTAAACAATCAATTAATGCAAATTATTGGTGGAACTGGGGAAGAAACTCCAGCTGAAAATGAAAGCGAGGTAACTGAATAATGAAAAAGCTTTTAATTGCTTGCCTAGCTTTATTCACATTAACTGCTTGTGGCACTAAATATACTTTAGTATCGAATCCTGAAGAAACAATTATCGAAGGAGAAAATATTAGTTACACTAAACAAGACTTCTTTGACGATCTTCAAAACAACGACTTTACACCAATCGTTTTATCTTCAATCTTAGAAGAAATTGCTAACTTAGAAGGATTAACTGAGGAAGAAATCGTAGATCAAACAAATGCTGAAATGGATGAAATGCGCGCTTCTTACGGCAACCAATTCCCTATGATGATGAACTACTATGGTGGTGAAGAACAATTCAGTAAGATTCTTCGTTCAAACATCATTACAACATACTTAACTAATAGTCACTTTGAAGCTAACTACGAAGATTTAAAAGCAACTTACGCTCCAGTTAAGGCAAAACTTGCTTACTTTGATACATTAGAGGCTGCTCAAGCTGCTCTTGAACAAATCGAAAATGGTACAACACTTGAAATTTCCGCTGCTAATAACGGCTATGCAGCAAAGGTTGTAGAATCAGTTTATACTGATAAATCAGAGCTTCCTCTAGAAGTTAAGTCATTCATCACTACAGCTGTTGAACCTACTACATCAAAAGTTATTCTAACTACAAATACTCAAACTTCTAATGATGGTACAATCAACGCAAGTGAACGTTACTATATCGTTGAAGTAACTAATTTAGATGTTGACAGTTTTAAAGATGACTTCTTCAAAGAATTATTAAATCTTGAAGATTTAGACGCAATCATCAATACTTATATCGTTAAGTACAATGTTGAAGTACATGATCAAAAAACTTACAAGTTATTATCTTCTAAATATCCAGGTATCAAATAATGTGTGTCTTCTGTAAAATTATTGATGGTGACATCCCTTCTAGCAAAGTCTATGAAGATGATGAAGTTCTAGCCATTTTAGATTTATCCCAAGTTACAAAAGGTCATACTTTAGTAATGCCAAAAAAACACTATGCGAACATCTTAGAAATCCCAGCTGAAGAATTAGGTTCCCTAATTCAAAAAGTTCAAA
>JAHHTG010000024.1 GCA_020024765.1 Thomasclavelia sp.
GATCTCTAGAAGCAAAGGCTAAACCATTTGCTGATTATCTAAGCGAAAAGTTAGGTATGGAAGTAAATGTTACTTTAGCAACTGACTATTCAACAATCGTTGAAGCTATGGCTTCAGGTAAAGTTGATTTAGGCATTATGCCACCTGCAGCTTATGTACAAGCTCGTAACCAAGGTGCTGCTGAAGCCTTATTAACTTCTGCATTAGGTGATTATGATCAAGAAACTGGTTTACCTATTCCTGATTCTATGACTGGCACATTCAAAGGTGAAGTTTTAGTACGTGCTGATAGTGGTATTGAAGAATTTGCTGATTTAGCTGGTAAGAAGATTGCAACTTTAAACCCATCTTCTGCATCTGGTTACATCTATCCAATTGCTGAACTTAAAGAATTAGGTATCGACCCAGCTGTTGATTGTACATTAGTTACAGTTAACGATATTCCAAGTGAAATGACTGCTGTTCTTGAAGGACAAGTTGATGCATGTTTCGTATTCGAAGGTGCTCGTGTAGTCTTTGGTGGCAAGTTCGAAAATGATATCATGTCTGACCTTAAGGTTCTTTACTTAACTAAGGGTGACATTCCTAACGATGCAATCGCTGTTCAACCTTCAATGGATCCTGAATTAAAAGAAGCTATCAAAGAAGTATTCTTAAATATGAAGGACGACGAAGCTGGTGCTGAAGCAATGACAATCTGGAACCACACTGGTTACGATTTAGCTAACGAAGCGGCTTACGATACTATCGAAGCTTACACAGCTGCAGCTGCTGAATAATTGCTATGATAACTTTTAATAACGTATCGAAAGTTTACGGTAACGGGGTTAAAGGTTTAGAAAACATTAATTTAAAAATCAATGATGGAGAGTTTGTCTCCATCATTGGTTTAAGTGGGGCAGGTAAATCAACTTTGCTAAGATCGATTAATCGTTTAATTGATATTACTGAAGGTGATATTCTAATTGATGACACATCAATTACGAAGGCCAACAAGAAAGAATTGCGTTTAATTCGTCGCCACATTGGAATGATTTCTCAACAATTCAACCTTGTGAAACGTAGTACTGTTCAAAAGAACGTTCTATCAGGACGTCTTGGCTACTATTCAACTTTTAAGAGCGTCTTTGGTTTATTTACTAAAGAAGACTATGCTTTAACAAATGAAGTTTTAGCTAAAGTTGGCTTACAAGATAAATTGCATTCAAGATGCGATGAATTATCAGGTGGTCAACAACAACGTGTTTCAATTGCACGTACTTTGGCACAACAAGCGAAAATTATTTTAGCTGATGAACCGATTGCGTCATTGGATCCTGCCACAACGAATAAAGTTTTATCAGATTTAAAGATGATTAACACAACAATGGGAATCACTGTTGTCATGAATATCCATTCAGTTGAATTAGCAAAAGCTTTTTCAACTCGTATCATTGCTTTGAAAGATGGCAAACTTGTCTTTGATGGCAAACCTAGCGAATTAACTGATGATGCCTTGTTTAGCATCTATAAAGGTAACATCGCAGCCATGAAGGAAGACGATGTATGCGATTAAAAGATACAGTTCATTTTAACTGGTATAAGAATCTATTCATTATCTTTATCATTTTTATTTGCTTAATGGGCAGTGTTAAAATTACTAACGCCGATTTCTATGAAGCAGTTACTAATTTAGATCAAATGGTGGCTTTCTTGAGTCGCATGATGCATCCAGATTTTGCTTATTTGCCAAAGCTAGTAGAACCCATCATCAAGACTTTACAAATGTCAATTTTAGGTACTGCTTTAGGTGCTACTTTGGCTGTACCATTTGCTTTTCTTGCAACAAAAGTTGCAACAAAGAATAGTATCATCACAACAATTGTGCGTTTCTTCTTAAATGTTGTACGCACAATCCCAAACTTACTATTAGCTGCTATTCTTGTATCAATTATCGGGATTGGTGAAGGCACTGGTGTTTTGACTATCGCAATTTTTACGTTCGGTATGGTTTCTCAATTATTATATGAAGCCATTGAAACAATTGATTTATCACCAATTGAAGCGATGGAGGCTGTTGGTGCTAATAAGATTCAAGTAGCTGTTTATGCGATTTTCCCGCAAATCTTAAATGCGATTGTCAGTTATACTTTCTATGCATTAGAAATCAACATCCGTGCTTCAACAGTTTTAGGATATGTCGGTGCTGGTGGTATTGGAATTATTCTAAATTCATCATTAGCTTTATTTAGATATGACCGTGTATCGATTGTCATTTTGTTAATTTTTGCGGTTGTCCTAGTGGTTGATGGCATTTCAAACGCTATCCGAAGGAGGATTGCTTAATATGGCAAAGACTAAAACACGTAATATTATTATAAGTTTGATTGTAGTTGGAATTTTGCTGTTTTCGGCATGGGGTCTTGATTTCTCGGCGTTTGAATCATTTTCATTTGGCAATTTACGTATCGTCTTAAAAGGAATTTCTCATCCAGATTGGGGTTATTTCTATGATGGCAGTGGCGAAGATGTCTTAGGTTTAATGATCACAACGATTGGAATTGCTTTTCTAGGAACAGTCATTGGCACCATTGGTGCGATTCCATTTACATTGATTGCCTCAAGTAATCTTTGGAAGAATCTCCCTGTATTACCAAAAGTTGGTAAATTCATTCTTAATGTCCTTAGATCGTTCCCGGAACTTGTCTATGCTATTATCTTTGTTAAAGTTGTTGGTCCAGGACCTTTTGCCGGTGTACTTGCAATCGGTATTCACCACATTGGTATGCTTGGTAAACTATATACCGAAGAAATGGAAGCCATCTCAGAAGATTCAATTGAAGCCATGGAATCTGTTGGCGCGAACTTTACGCAAACAATGTTCTATGCACGTATTCCGCAGTTAATGCCTATCTATGCATCACTTTCACTAAATCACTTTGAAATTGCTCTAAGAAGCGCTTCAACATTAGGCTTAGTTGGTGCTGGTGGTATTGGCGCACCATTAATTTTTGCTATCCAAGCTCGTGGCTGGGAAAAGGTTAGTATTATTCTAATATCAGTTGTTGTAACCGTCTTCGCATTAGATATGCTTACTGGTTACATTCGTAAAAAATTAAGATAAACGCGATTAATTTCGCGTTTTTTATATATAATAGGAGTATGAAATTAAATTTTTTGGGCCGTGGAGCTAGTTTTTATCCACAAGCAGGTAATAATGCTGCTTACTTTATCGATTGTGATGAACTGTTCTTAATCGACTGTGGCGAAGATGTCTTCGGCAAATTAATGAGCCATGACATGTTTAAAGGAGTTAAGAAAGTTAATCTTTTAGTAACCCATCTCCATTCTGATCACATAGGTTCCTTGGGGTCATTAATCCTTTTTTGTCATTTTGCATTGCGAAATGATTTAAATATTATTATTGAAGATGATTTAAAATATCTTAAAGATTTAAAACACTTAGTTGAAATTTTTGGTTGTACGAACGATATGGTTAATTATATCAACATTAATGAACTTAAAGGTTATACCATGTTTGATGAGATAAAGTTTGTTGAGACTTTCCATTGTTCGACACTGGACTGCTATGGCATTAAGTTTAAGAAGGGTGACATAGTTACTTATTATTCAGGAGATACCCGCGAGCTCAAACAAGTTAGAGATATTTTGAAAAGTGAAAAAGTTGATTATGTTTATATCGATGTCAATACGAGTGATGATGAAAATCGTGTTCATATCTGTATTGATGAAGTCTTAACTTTAGATAGTAAATATTATCCATATATCTATTGTATGCATGTGAATAATCAAGATTGCATTAACAAGATTCAAACATATGGTTTAAATCTTGTAGAAATTGCATAGAAGGAGTTAAAAATGAATAAAGCATATTACGAATTATTAACGAAGCGTCAATCATTCCATAGTTTTGAAAATACGGGTGATTTAAAATTAACACCTGAAGATTTGGCTGGAATTGAAGAAGCTTTTAATAAATGTAAGAAACTAATTAAGGTCGATGTTGCTTGCAAGATTGTACCAGTTAGTGAGACAACCATGGAAAATGGTAATGAATATTCAATTCTTTTATATAGCGAAAAAGAAGATAACTATTTAGCAAATATTGGTTATATTGGCGAACAATTGGATTTATATTTAAATTTACATGGTATTGCAACTTTATGGTGTGGTATGGGTAAACCTGAAGAAAAAGAATACCAGGGTTTAGACTTTGTTATTATGCTTGGCATTAAAAAAGTTGATCCAAGTATTTTGTATCGTAAAGACATTAGTGAATTTAATCGAAAACCAATCGAAGATATTTGGCAAGGTTTACATCCAATGGAGATGGTGAGATTTGCTCCAAGTGCTTGCAATAGCCAACCATGGATTATTAAAGAAAAGTTTGGTAATCTTGAAGTTCATCGTTACAATGGTAGCGCTGAAGGCGATTATAGTAGCCGTGTTTATAATTACTTCAATCATATCGATATTGGCATTATGATGTGTTTCCTTGAAATCGTCTTAGAACATGAAGATATTGAATTTAGTCGTAAGGTCTATGATGATTGTGACCGTTTGAGCATTGAAGTCTTAAATGCAAAATATCAATTATATTAATTAAAAATGGCTAGAACCTAAGGGTTCTAGCCATTAATTATTTAACTTTAATTATTCAGCCATCATTTGTTTAATCATCCAAATTGATTTTGAATATTGTTTAATATATTCATCCATTAATCCAGAGATTAAGAATTCTTCTTTAGCATCAGCAGCTTTCTTGATTTCTTTAGAACTATTTAATAGGTATTCAAAATCTTTAAGTACTGATTCGAAGACAGCCTTTGAACTCACATATTCAGCAGGTACTTCTTCAATTTTTGCATTAGCTAAGAAATCTTTAAGATTAGCTAGTGGATGGCCACCAATCATTAATAAGTTTTCAGCTACTTCATCAATTGCACCATTGATACCATTGTATAATTCTTCAAGTTTAGCATGTGCTTGGAAGAAGTCTTTGCCTCTTACATACCAGTGGAAGTTTTGCAATTTGTGATATTCAACAACTAAGTCAGATAAGTAATTATTTAATAATTTTTCCATATAATTTCCTCCATAAATTATTATTAATATGTTTATTTATTTTATTTATAGTTAGATATTTCTAACAACTGTATAGTACCATGTATGATACTTTGATTCCACTATAATGCTCAGAGTTTAGATTATAGAAATTAATGAGTTTTTCAATTAATTTTGCATTAAAATTTCTTAATGTTATTGCATTTTTAGTCAATTATAAATATAATAATGATTGTTTATTATTATAAACTATTTGTTTAGTATTACTAAACAAATAGAGGGAGGTGTGATCTTTATATTTTCGAAACGAAGATATCAGGTATCACATCATAAATAGGTAAAGAAAAAAAGCTTATAAAGAAACCGTTATTAGGTGTTGTTGATTATTTTGATCCGAAGCATTCTTTAAACCGTTTGTGATGTGGATTAGTTTGAATTTAGTGTTGTCTCGCAACAGAATCTTTATCTCTAAATTTAAATTAAGAAATTTTTGATTTAATACCAATTATTAAGGAGGAATGAGAAATGAAAAAATTAATGACTTTATTATGCGCTTCTTTACTAGTTTTCGTGCTAGTAGGATGCGGATCTGAAGGTGGCAAAGAAAATAGTGGCCAAGTTCTTAATGTCTATAACTGGGGCGAATACATGGATTTAGATTTAATCCCTGAATTCGAAGATGAATTCGGTGTTCGTGTTAACTACAGCATGTTCGCATCAAATGAAGAAATGTACACTAAGTTATTAGGGGGCACTCACTATGATGTTTTAATCCCTAGTGACTACATGATTCAAAAACTAATTGAAGAAGATATGATTCAACCTTTAGATAAGTCAATTATCACAAATATGTCAAACTTATATGAAGGTACATTAAACAAACCATACGATGTAGACAATACGTATAGTGTTCCTTATTTCTGGGGCAATGTTGGTATTGTATATGATACAACTTTAGTTGATAAGGCTGATGTTGAATCACAAGGTTGGGAAGTTTTACGTAACCCTAAATATAAAGGTATGTTATATATGTATGACTCTGAAAGAGATTCATTCATGGTTGCTTTAAAAGCTTTAGGATATTCAATGAATACAACTAACTTAGATGAAATTAACGAAGCATATGAATGGTTAGTTGAACAAAAACAAATCATGGAACCAGCTTATGTTACAGATATTGCGATTGATGGTTTAGCATATGGCGAAAAGGCTATGGGTGTTATGTACTCAGGTGATGCTGCTTATATCTTAAATGAAAACGAAAACATGGCATTCTATGCACCAGTTGAACAAGGTACAAACCTTTGGAACGATGCAATGGTTATTCCTGCTAACGCAGATAACCCAGAATTAGCTAATGAATTCATCAACTTCATGTTAGAACACGACAATTCTTTTGCTAACTCAGATTTAGTTGGTTACATTAGCTCAAATGCTGAAGTTATTGAAGAAATGACTGCTGAAGATGGCACATACTATGGTAATGAAGCATACTTGCCAAATACAACTAATCCTAACGATGAAGTATTTGTGAATAACGAAGACATTCGTCCAGTAATTTCTGAACTTTGGGTAAAAGTAAAAAATAGTTAATTTTAACATATAAGGCCTTATTTAGGCCTTTTTAATGCTTAATTCGACAATAAATATATTGTCCTTTATAACATAAGTGGAAAGATACCATTGTTATAAAGCGAGGTGATAGAGATGACAGTAAAGAAATCTTATCTCGATGAGAAAATTATTAATGTCGCAAGAAAAGAGTTTTTAAAGTACGGCTATCGTAACGCATCACTCCACAAAATTGTTGAAAAGGCTGGGACTACAACCGGTGCCCTGTATACGCGATATAAAAACAAAGATGATTTGTTTGTAAGTTTGGTAAAAAATGTGGCTAGCATTATAAAAGACCATTCAAGAATGGTGATGTGCGAAAATTTAGGTATTCAGGAACCACATGACATACAAACGATTAGTGGTGTGATAAAAAAGAGATGGCATTTTACAACAAACTTCTTTCAGAACATTTTGAGGAATGTTACTTATTCTATTGTAAGAGTGAAGGTAGTTCGATTGACTCCTTAATTAAAGAGTTGCTTGATCGCAAAGCTAAAACCACTGTTACTTATTTTAAGTCTATAGCTAAGCAGAACTATAATTATAAAGGCATCGAATTTTTAATGGATGTACAATTTGGCTTATTATAATCTGTACTTGAACACAATTACCAAAACAAGACTCCGATGGAAACGTTAGATATTATCGATATCTACCAAACTGCTGGATGGAAGGCAGTCTTTGAGGTGGTTAGCCGAGAACCTTGATTGGTAAAATATTAACTTATATTATGAAATTAGTTTAAAAAGATTGTATATAGTGTCTGAATTCGCTATAATTACGACACAAAGATATATTAAAGGAGAAAAAATGGCTTTAGAAAGAACATATATTATGCTTAAACCCGACTGCGTTAAACGTGGTTTAATGGGTGAAGTAATCGCTCGTATTGAACGTAAAAACTACCGTATCGTTGATGCAAAAATGATTACACTTGATGAACCTATCCTTCGTGAACACTATGCTCACTTAGTTGATAAGCCTTTCTTCCCAGAAATTGTTTCTTATATGACTTCTGGACCAGTATTTGCAATGATCGTTGAAGGTGAAAATGCTGTAAAAGGTATGCGTATCATCATGGGCGCTACTAAATTCGAAGAAGCTGCCGCTGGAACGATCCGCGGTGACTATGCAACAAGCACATCTGAAAACCTAATTCACGGTTCAGATTCACTTGAAAATGCTGAAATCGAAATTAAACGTTTCTTTGGTTGCTAATTTTTAAAACTAATAAACTGGCTTGTGGTTATACCATGAGCCTTTTTATTTGATACATTTTTAGACATTAAATTGTTTTACAATTGGTGGATGAAAGTGTAGACTTAAACCTAGAATGGAAAATGGAAGGAGTGGTTGGATGAAAGGCCAAGAATTTATTTTAAATACACAACAGCTTGAAGAAGCGGTTAACAACTTTGTACATGATTTCTGTATTGATCGTCATGATATTCGTAATCAACGTGTTATCAATGAAGCTGATGCTGCGCAAATCGCCAAAGTTAAGAATATGGCGTTTCCAGTTAAGGGACGTCCTGTTGAAGAAGTTGTCAGTGAAATGGAGAATGAAATTTTTAAATATAGTGGAAATGCCAATCATCCTCGTTTCTTTGGTTTTGTACCAGGACCTGCATCATGTGTTTCATGGCTGGGCGATGTCATGACTTCTGCTTATAATGTCCATGCCGGTGGTTCTAAGATGGCTCCAACGGTCACGTGTGCTGAACAGCAAGTCATCCGTTGGTTAGCTGACCAAGCTGGCTTTGACGAAAAAGCTGGTGGAGTCTTTGTCAGTGGTGGTTCAATGGCGAATGTTACGGATCTGATTGCTGCTCGTGATCTAAAACTTAATGAAGATAATCTACATTTAGGGGTAGCTTATATTTCTGATCAAACCCATAGCTGTGTGGCTAAAGGTTTAAGAGTTATCGGCATTTCTAATAAACGTATTCGCATTATTCCGACAAACGAACAATTTGAAATGATTGTGGAAGAACTTGAAAAAGCCATTAAAAAAGATGTTGAAGATGGCTATATTCCGTTTGCGGTTATTGGTACGGCTGGCACAACAAATACTGGTAGTATTGACCCGTTAGCAGAAATTGCTGATATTGCAAAACGATATAATTTATGGTTCCATGTTGACGCTGCATTTGGTGGTTCTGCACTAATTTCACCTAAATATAAACATATCTTAAGTGGTATTGAACTAGCTGATAGTATTAGTTGGGACGCCCATAAATGGTTATTTCAAACATATGGTTGTGCAGCAGTTTTGGTGAAAGATTTGCATTCTCTATACAATAGTTTCCATGTGAGTCCAGAATATTTAAAAGATTTAACCAATGAACAAGAATCAATTAATAATTTTGATATTGGAATTGAATTAACACGTCCTGCTCGTGGTCTTAGACTTTGGCTAACATTGCAAGTATTAGGCACAGAACTTATGAGTTCTGCTGTTGAACAAGGATTTAAATTAGCTCAATGGGTTGAGGAAAGTATTAGTTCAAAACCAAATTGGGAAATTGTTTCACATGCTCAACTTGCGATGTTGAACTTTAGATACGCACCTAAAGATTTAGATGCAGCGACAACTGATTTATTAAATGACAAAATTTCAGAACGTATTAATGCAAGTGGATATGCCGCTATGTTTACAACAATCCTTCATGGTAAAACTGTAGTTCGTTTTTGTGGTATTCATCCAGAGACAACACGTGAAGATATCGAAACAACTTGCAATTTGTTAGATAAAATCGCAAAAGAAATATATGTTGAATTAACTTCTAAATAATATAATTGAGCCAATCGTTAGATTGGCTTTTTTGATGGTTTGAACTAAAAGAAAAGCCACTACTTAGAGCGGCTTTTTAACGATTATTTAAGAATGATTATTTCTTTTCGCGACGGAAGCACATGAACCAGTCAATGCAGTATTGATCATCTGATTGATTTTCCATACGCTCTTTTGCAACACCACAACTACCAGCAGTTGGAACGATAACGTCATCGCCTGGTCTCCAGTCAGCTGGAGTTGCACAAGCCTCGCTATCAGCTTTTTGAAGAGCTAAGATGATACGTTTGATTTCATCGAAGTTTCTACCAGTTGATAGTGGGTAGTAAAGAATTGTGCGGATGATTCCCTTAGGGTCAATGATGAAAACAGCACGAACTGCTTGAGTATTTGATTGTCCTGGTTGAATCATGCCATATTTCTTAGCAACTTCCATGCGAATGTCTTCGATTAATGGGAATTCAACTTTAACATTTTTCATGCCTTTCCATTCGACTTCTTGAATCTTTCTTAGCCAAGCGATGTGAGAGTATATTGAATCAACTGATAAACCAATTAATTCAACATTTAATGATTTGAATTCATCCATTAATGTGCCAAAAGTCATAAATTCAGTTGTACATACTGGTGTAAAATCAGCTGGATGTGAAAATAAGATAACCCATTTTCCCTCATAATCTTCTGGGAAATGAATTTGACCTTGAGTTGTAGTTGCTTCAAATGCTGGAGCTTTATCGCCTAGAAGTGGCATTCTGTATTCTTGTTGTTCACACATAATTTTATCCTCCTGTGTTTAACTTGTTTTTCAATATTTATTTTTCTACAAAGAGTTCGATTTATCTCTTTGTAGAAAAAGAATATCATGTAAGTGAAAAGGCGTGCAATAATTTTGCCCACGCATAATGCACTTTTTAAAGTGAATGATATTCTAAGCAAAATAGTATAGTTTTAGTTGCGAACAAAATATAAAGATGTTATGTTTTTAGGTATATTATTGCGAAAACATTTTTAATATAATTATCCTAAAGAGGTAAACATTATGTACAAAATCCTGAAAAAAGAAATTTTGAATCCAACCGTTACTCGTATGATTGTAGATGCACCATTTGTTGCTAAACATGCTAAAGCCGGTCAATTCATTATTTTAATAGTTGATGAAAATGGTGAACGAATTCCTTTAACGATTGCGGATACAGACAAAGAGAAAGGTACTGTTACTATCATTTTTCAAATTGTTGGAAAAACGACAATGTTGTTGAATGAATTAGGTGAAGGTGATGAACTTCATGACTTTGTGGGTCCTTTAGGTAAACCGTCTGAAATCTTTAAAGGGAAAGTTTGCATCATTGGTGGTGGTGTTGGCTGTGCAATTGCTTATCCTGTGGCGAAAGCTTTTTATTCAACTCATGCAGATGTGACAACAATTGTTGGTTTTCGAAATCAAGATTTGGTCATTCTTGAAGAAGATTTTAAAGTAGTATCAAATCATTACTATTTAATGAGTGATGATGGTAGCGCTGGTGAAAAGGGTTTAGTAACCAATAAACTAGAAGAATTAATTAATAGTGGTGAAAAGTTTGATCATGTTGTAGCAATCGGACCGCTTATCATGATGAAATTTGTATCTTTATTAACGAAAAAATATCATGTCCCAACCACAGTTTCAATGAATCCGATTATGGTTGATGGTACCGGCATGTGTGGAGGATGTCGTTTAAAAGTAGGCGATGAAATTAAATTTGCTTGTGTTGATGGTCCAGATTTTGATGGTCATCTTGTCGATTTTGATGAAGCGATGGCTAGAAACGCCGCTTATCAAGAATTCGAGAAACACAAACGTGAAGAAACATGCAATCTTTATACGAAAGAGGTGAATCATGAATAAACCGAATATGGCGATGACGAAAGTTTCGATGCCGACCCAAAATCCAGATGTACGAATTCATAATTTCGAAGAAGTTACAACTGGATATACGGTTGAAATGGCGATGGAAGAGGCAACACGCTGTCTTCATTGCCCTACAACACCTTGTGTTAAAGGCTGTCCGGTTAATGTCAATATTCCTGATTTCATTGCCGAAGTTAAAACAGGAAATTTTGAAGAAGCTTATCAAATTATTTCTAAAACATCGGCTTTACCAGCGATTTGTGGCCGAGTATGTCCACAAGAAAGTCAATGTGAAAAGAATTGCGTTCGTGGTATTAAAGGCGAATCGGTTGGAATTGGCCGTCTTGAACGATTTGTTGCTGATTACCATCGTGTAAATGCCAAAAAGACTAGAACTAATATTGAATCTAATGGTCACAAGATTGCGATTGTCGGGGCTGGTCCATCTGGTTTAACAGCGGCTATTGATTTAGCTAAATTAGGCTATCAAGTTACAATCTTTGAAGCTTTACATGTTGCAGGTGGAGTTTTAATGTATGGTATCCCAGAATTTCGTTTACCTAAAGAGATTGTTCAAAATGAAATTGATAATCTAAAAGCCTTGGGTGTTGAGATCGTTACTAATTTTGTAGTCGGAAGAACCGAAACGATTGATGAATTAATTGAAGAGGGATACGAAGCTATTTATATTGGTTCGGGCGCAGGTCTTCCAAAGTTCATGGGATTGCCAGGTGAAAATTATAATGGTGTTTATTCAGCTAATGAATTCTTAACTCGAATTAATTTGATGAAGGCTTATCAAGAAAGTTCGAGTACGCCAATTCAAAGACCAAATGTTTGTGTTGTAGTGGGTGGTGGCAATGTTGCCATGGATGTTGCTCGAAGCGTGAGAAGATTAGGCGCAGAAGTTCATATTGTCTATCGCCGCAGCCTTGAAGAATTACCGGCTCGCAAAGAAGAAGTTGAACATGCTAAAGAAGAAGGTATCATCTTTGATTTGTTGTGTAATCCGGTTGCGATTCATGGTAATGACAAACATTTTATGACTGGTGTTGAATGTGTTCGAATGGAACTTAGCGAACCAGATGAAAGTGTTCGTCGTAAACCGATTACAATCGAAGGTTCGAACTTCGAAATTGAAACAGATTGCCTTATTATGGCAATTGGAACTTCGCCAAATCCATTAATTCGTCAAACAACCGTAGGCCTAGAAGTTGATAAAAGAGGCTGTCTTATTGTTGATGATAATAGCCAAACAAGCAAAGAATCAGTCTATGCTGGGGGTGATGCTGTAACGGGCGCCGCTACAGTTATCAGTGCTATGGGTGCTGGCAAAAAAGCAGCACAAGCAATTGACCGATATCTTAAAAATAAATAGTTTAAAAAGCACTGAATAATTGATATGTATCCCCTTACTGGTTTGCCAAGTAAGGGGGTATTTTTTGTGCGTTATAGTTATGAATTTAAAATGAACTGTGTCAAAACGCATTGTAAAGGCCGTATTCCCGATACACTAGAAGGCATTACAAGAGATCGCTTTATACACCATATTAGAAACTGGGGTAGAATTTTAGATGCACAAGGAGAGGTTTTAAAACATAAATCTCAAAATAAATATTGATCACCGAAAAAAGTTAGAACTTGTTTAAAAAAGTATTAGCCGGTAATTCTATTAAAGCCAAAGTTGTTAACGCTAGAATAAATGACTCAATGTTATATCGATGGGTTCGAAAATATAAAGAATTTGGATATAATGGCCTTATAGTAAAAACTAGAGAAAAAAACCAAAGAGATCCAAAATGAACTAATTAACCACGGTAACCACAAAAGAGTTCAAGGACTAATGCACAAGTCTAAATTATTTGGTAAAAGATTTAAAGAGAAATACCATTCTTATAAAGGTGAAGTCAGCAAGATAATAGACAACATAATAAATCGAGATTTTAATACAACAGTACCACTACAAAAATGGACAACTGATGTATCACAATTTAATTTTTCTTGGTAAAAGTGTTATCTTTCACTCAGATTAATGATGGCAATATCAACATTTCTACCATAGAGGTAGCTTAAAAGAACATAGCATTATTCAGTCAATGTCACTAAAGGTAAATATTACGATAATCGTATCAATCCATTTGTATATTCTAATTCATAAACCTATGTGTCCGGGATTATTGGTACATATCAAATTGAATCAGTGCTTTTTAATAG
>JAHHTG010000025.1 GCA_020024765.1 Thomasclavelia sp.
CTCGCGCAGACCACGTTACCTCTTTAAGAGGAGGCTAGAAGGATAGGGCTATGCCCGATATAAGTAAACCACCAGCCTAGCTGGTGGATACTTATTGTGTTTAAATGTTTGAATCGGAATTACTAATTTGTCCTTTCTTGATAATTAATCCGATGCTAGCACCACTTAATCCGCCAATGATGTGAGTCATTTGAGAAATGTTGTCGCTTGTAAATGTATTAATGATTTCACCTCCAAGATAGAAGATTGCGACGAAAATTAGTGTTACAGGAATACCTTCTTGATTGCCTGTAATCGAAGATAATAAGATAAATGCAAAGACAATGCCACTTGCTCCAAGTAAAATACTATTTGAGAAAATGTTGTGAACAATGCCTGTAATAAGTGCGACACCAATCATAATTGGAATCAAGTTATTGTGGTATTTCTCTTCTAAGATTGGCCCTAATAATAAGATATAAATCATATTATTAAAAAAGTGCGTCATATCAGCGTGGCCAAAGACGTGGCCAATCAATCGAACATAAGTTAGTGGGTCACCAAGAGATGAACGATAAGTTGAAAAGAAAAGATAAGTGCTATCTTCAAAGAAGATTCCGGCCACCGTTGCACAAAGACAAATGAGTACAAATGTCAAAGTAATTGGGGCATTAATATAGATTTTTAGATATTTTTTCATACTACTATTATGCCATTTTTCCGGGTAAAAGCCTAATTTGTGGTAAAATTAAAATATGATTAGAGAAAGATTAAACGCTTTACGAAGCAAAATGATTGATAATCATGTAGATGTTTATTTCATCAATACAAGTGATTATCATATGTCGGAATATATTCCTGAGTATTTCAAGACATTACGTTATTTTTCAGGTTTTACCGGTTCTTTAGGACAATTAATTGTCACAATGGACAGTGCGTATTTATTTGTCGATGGTCGTTACCATGGACAAGCTAGTCAAGAAACTGAGCAATATGGAATCGAAGTTCAAAAACTTGGAGTTAAAGGAGTTTTAAGTGCTGAAGATTTCTTGATTGAACATTGTCAAAAGATGGTAATCGGTTTTGATGGGCGATGCGTAAACTATGCCTTTACTAAAAAACTAAGCATGAACGGCTTAAAATTAAAGAGTATTGACTTATATAGCGACATCTTTGAAGATCGTAAGCCTTTAGGCCAAGATCCACTTTATGAATTGGATATTAAATATACTGGCCTTTCACGTAAAGAAAAACTTGATATTATTAAGCGTAGTTTAAATGGTAAGACTCATATTATTCAAAATCTTGAATCAATTGCCTATTTATTAAATTTAAGAGGCAATGATATTGCCTATACACCAGTCTTCTTATCATTCATGGTGTTTGATCAAGATGATGTTTACTTATTCATTAATCAAGAACGATTAAGTGATGCTATCCTTATGGCTTTATATGAAGATGGCGTTATTATTAAACCTTATGATGCTTATTATGACTTCATTAAGACATTAAAGAAATGTGTCATTTTATTGGATGAAAGCAAGGTTAACTTTGATGCCTATACAAGCCTTCATGATTCAAATAATATCTACCATATGCGTAGTATTGTTGAAGATATGAAAACTGTTAAGAATCCAGTTGAAATCGAAAACTTTAAGATGGCTCACATTTATGATGGTGTAGTTATGGTTCGTTTCTTAAAGTGGTTAAAGGAAACTGATAAAGAAACATTAACTGAATATGATGTTAAAACTAAATTAAACAGTATGCGCCTTGAATATAAAGCCTTTGATTTAAGTTTTGAAACGATTGTTGGTTATAACGCAAATGCTGCAATGATGCACTATACACCAACTAAAGATCGTCACGCTCAACTACACAATGAAGGTATCTTATTAGTTGATAGTGGTGGTCACTACTTTGAAGGTACAACAGATATCACACGTACAATTGCCTTAGGACCAGTTAGTGATAAGGTTAAACAATACTTCTCATTAGTCTTAAAGAGTATGTATAACTTATCTGAAGTTAAGTTCTTAGATGGAATGTGTGGTTATCAATTAGATATCTTAGCACGTAAGGATTTATGGGAATTAGGTGTTGATTATCGTTGTGGTACAGGTCATGGTGTAGGTTATGCTTTAGCTGTTCATGAATGTCCGCCAAACGTTAGATATAGTCGTGATAGAGAAGGCGCTGATGTTGCTTTAAAACCAGGTCATATTTTCTCAGATGAACCAGGTGTATATTTCGAGGGCGAATTTGGTATTCGTTGCGAAAACTTAGTCCTATGTAAACGTGCCTTCAATAATGAATATGGTACATTTAATGAACTTGAAACAATTACGGTTGTACCATTCGATTTAGATTTAATTGACAAACAATATCTAGATCAAAAGACAATTGATGTGTTAAATAATTACCATCAAAGAGTCTATGAAACATTATGCCCATACCTAAATGAAGAGGAATGTGCATTCTTGAAAGAAGCTACAAGGAGAATTTAATGAAGATTATCAATTGGAACGTAAATGGTCTTAGAGCGTGTTTGACAAAGGGTTTGTTGGAATTTATTGAGGCTGAAAACCCTGATATTATCGCTTTTGAAGAAACAAAGATGCAAGAGTCCCAATTAACCCAAGATTTCCCGGGGTATTATCGTTATATGAATTCTGCTGTACGTAAAGGTTATTCGGGTACGATGGTTTTAACGAAAGTGAAACCAATTAGTGTCTCATATGACCTTGAAGGTGAAGAAGAACCATTAGAAGGTCGGGTTATTACTTTAGAATATCCCGACTTCTATTTGGTTGTTGCCTATGTACCTAACTCAAAAGAGGGCTTGTTACGCTTGCCTTATCGAATGTATTGGGAAGATTTATTACGCAAACATCTTCAAAAACTTGACCAAATTAAACCAGTTGTCTATACAGGTGATTTAAACGTTGCTCATGAAGAGATTGATTTAAAGAATCCTGCAACAAATCATAAATCAGCTGGTTTCAGTGATGAAGAACGCGCTAAGTTTACAGAATTATTAGCGGCTGGTTTTACCGATACATTTAGAACTTTATATCCTGAAACTGTAAAATATAGTTGGTGGTCATATCGCTTTAGCGCACGTGCAAAAGGTATTGGTTGGCGGATTGACTATTTTGTGGTATCAAACCGTTTCATGGAACATGTTTTGGACAGCAAAATTTATGATGAGGTCTTAGGATCAGATCATTGTCCAGTCACTTTATTAATTGATTATGAATATTAATGAAAATAGTCGGATTGCCGACATCTTAAAAAGTCCACTAGGTTATGATATTTTAACAAAGGCTTTAATGAGCGCAAATATTGACCGGAAGATTCTTGATAAGAAGATAATTCAAAGAATGAAGATTAAACAATTACGTTTATTCTTAGGCCAAGATTTTATTAGTGCTTTAATTGAACTTCTAAATATCAACATTGATGAAACTTTTGATCCAGTTACTACCGAAAGTCATGAATGGTATAAAGAAGGAATTTTTTATCAAATCTATCCCAAGTCTTTTAAGGATAGTAATGATGATGGAATTGGTGATATTAATGGAATTATTTCAGAACTTGATTATCTTCAAGATCTAGGAGTTAATGCCTTATGGTTATCACCGATTTATGATTCGCCATTAGCTGATAATGGCTATGATATTCGCGATTATCGCAAGATTCTTGATACTTTTGGAACAATGGAAGACTTTGAACATTTATTATCTGAGGTTCATAAGCGAGGCATGCGTTTAATCATGGATTTAGTTGTGAATCATACTTCAGATGAACATGAGTGGTTTAAAGAATGTGTTAAAGGCAATCCCAAATATCGTGATTATTATATTTTAAAAGATAAGCCTAATAATTGGACTTCATGGTTTAGTGGTTCTGCTTGGCGCAAACTTGATAATGGCAAGTATGCTTTGCATCTTTTTGCTAATAAGCAAATCGACTTGAATTTTGAGAATCCAGCAGTTCGCAATGAAGTTAATGAGATTGTTAGGTTTTGGCTTGATAAGGGGGTTGATGGTTTCCGAATGGATGTCATTAACTTAATTTCCAAAAGCAATTTTAAAGATGGCGATGAAACAGTTTATAAATTAATGGGGATACGTGGAATTGAAAAATATTTCTATGGTCCAAAACTTCACCAGTATCTTAGAGAAATTCATGATGAAGCCTTTGAACCCTATCATGCAGTAAGCATTGGTGAAGCACCAGGCATTGGTTTAAAAACAGCCGCTTTATTAACACAACCTAGCCGACATGAATTGGATATGTTGTTTAATTTTGATGTTTTGGAGACGCCAGGCCATGCTCGATTTGATGATTATGATTTTGATTTAAAATATTTAAAAACTTATTACAAGGAATGGATGGAGGATTATCCACTTGGTTCGCAAATGGCCTTATTTTTTGAGAACCATGATAATCCACGAATGATCTCAAAAGTTAATCACAGCCATAAATACGCTAATCAAATTGGCAAATTGCTTGCCACAATGCAATTGACATTAAAGGGCACACCTTTTATCTTTGAAGGTCAAGAACTTGGAATGACTAATAACCATTTTAAAAACATTGACGAAATAAGTGATATTGAATCAAAAAACAAGTATATTGAACTTGGTTCAAATGACGAAGCCTTTAAGAGAGTTTTGGCCGGTAGTCGTGATCACACAAGAACACCTATGGCATTTGATGATAGTTGTTATGGTGGTTTTAGCAAAGTTAAACCTTGGTTAAAACCACATTATGATTTGAAACATCTTAATGTGAAAAGTGAATCGGCAGATGCGAATTCAATCTTAAATTATTATCGTAAGTTAATTAAATTTAGGAGCGAGCATATTGAAACATTCGCTTATGCACCAGTAAAGTTCTTAGATACCAATGAGTATCTCATGGTTTACCAAAGAGACAATTATCAAATAATTCTTAATTTAGGCCCTACCAAACAAATATTCAAGGTATCTGGCAAGATTATTTTCAACAACTATGATGACTTTGATGTCACGTTAGAAGCTTATCAATGTTTAGTTGTTTTATTACACTAACAAATGCACTATAATTAATAAAAAGAACGGAGGTCTTTATATGATCAATGAATTTTTAGAAAAAAATAAACAAAATATGATCGACGATTTAACTAAGTTGGTTTCGTACAACTCAGTATATAGCGAAGATGCATTACCTTTCGGTAAAACAAATCAAGAAGTTTTAGCAGAAGCTTTAAGTTTAATGGAACGTGAAGGCTTAAAGACAACTAATTTAGATAATTACTGTGGTTTTGGTGAAGTAGGTCAAGGCGATGAATTAATTGGTATTCTTGCTCACCTAGATGTAGTTCCTGCAGGTGAAGGATGGAGTAGTGATCCATTCGTTGTAAGAAATGATGGTGAATTTTTATATGGCCGTGGTGTAACTGATGACAAAGGACCAGTTATTGCTTCACTATATGCTTTAAAGTATTTAATCGAAACTAAATATCCATTCAAGAAGCGTGTACGTTTAATCGTTGGATGTAATGAAGAAACAGGTTCAAAATGTATTGAACACTATGTTGAAAAAGAAGGCCATATCGATATGGGCTTTACACCAGATGGTAATTTCCCTGGTATCTTTGCGGAAAAAGGTGTCTTAAGAGGTACGATTTCAGCAACTAACTCAAAGATTATTAATATTTATGGTGGCGATGCTGAAAACGTAGTATGTAAGAAGATTGTGGTTGAATTACCTATTGGTTCATATGATGAATCAGCTCTTAATGAATTTTTCAGAGACAACAATATCGAATATAATTTAATCAAGACAGAAAAATCAATCACAATGACAGTCTTTGGTAAAGCTGCACATGCTTCAACTCCTGAACAAGGCGTGAATGCAATGTCTTACTTAATGGAAGGTTTATATCGCGCTGATTTCGATGACGAATTAGTAACTTTCTATCATAATCGTATTGCTTTAACTCATCACGGTGAACTATTCAAAGCTAATCAATTTGATGATGAATATACAGATTTAACACTTAACGTTGGAGTTATCAGTAAATCTCAAAACGTAATCACATTAACAGTTGATACACGTTTCCCTGTTAAGGCTAATCCCGAAGATGTTAAGAACTTATTCATGAAATCTTTAAATATGGGTAATGTACGTTTCGAAATTTCAGAACTTGCAAATCCTTTATTCTTTGATGTGAATATTCCAATGATTCAAGCAATGTTAAAAGCATATAAAGATGTCACTGGTGAACAAGATGCTGAAATGGAAGCAATTGGTGGTGGCACATATGCAAAAGCTATCCACAATTGTATCGCATTCGGATGTGAATTCCCTGGTGAGAATTGCCATATTCACGATGCTGATGAATCATTAAATATTGCAAATTTCTTAAAACAAGTGCATATCTATATTGAAGCAATTAAGAATTTAAACGAGGCGTAAGATGAAGAAAGTTAAAATGGCCCTTATTTATGACTTTGATAAAACATTGTCTCCTAAGGACATGCAAGAATTTCATCTTTTAAAACGTCTAGGCTACCAAGATCCATCTGCTTTCTGGGGCAAATGTCTAGAACTATCTAAGAAATGTAATATGGATGGTATTTTGGCTTATATGTACTTAGCGGCAATTGAGAATCCTGAAATGACTAGGGAATCGCTTGTTGAAGAAGGTTCTTATATTAAACTATTTAAGGGTGTTGACACTTGGTTTGATCGCATCAATGCCTATGGTTTAGAACACAATATCGAAATCGAACACTATATTATTTCTAGTGGTATCAAAGAAATGATTGAAGGAACTTCAATTGCTGATAAATTTAAACAAATTTATGCATGTAGTTATTATTATGGCGAGGATGGTAAGGCAAAATGGCCTTCACGCGTCATCAACTATACAACTAAGACTCAATACTTATTCCGTATTAACAAAGGTGTCTTAGATGAAACCAACGATTTTGATTTAAATAAATCAACACCTGATGAAGAAAAATACATCCCATTAAGCCGTATGGTTTACTTTGGCGATGGGCTTACAGATGTGCCTTCAATGAAAGTTGTTGGTGATAATGGTGGTAATACAATTGCTGTCTTTAGAGATAGCAATCGCGATAAAGGACCACGTGAATTAGCGCGCGAACTATATAAAGACAAACGTGCTACATTTATGGCGAAAGCCGATTATAGCGAGGGCAGTCGTATCGATCAAATCATCAAAGGAATTATTGATAAGACTGAAGCTGATATGAAATTGGATGATTATCGTTAATCATCCTTTTTTCTTGTTGCATAATGCCTAAGAGTGTGCCATTTTTGTGGTAAAATACTTAGTATGAAAGAGTATGCAATTCGTTTAAAAGAGGGTCAAGATCTTAAACAAAGTATTATTAACTATGCCTTAGAACATGATATTAAATGTGGTGTTGTAGTTTCTTCGGTTGGTTGTCTTAAGAATTATCGTTTAAGAAATGCTGGAGCAACACGAGTAATTGAAAAAGAAGGCCATTTTGAGATTTTATCTTTAAATGGCACAATTGCAAATGGGAAGGTTCACCTTCATTTAACTGTAGGTGATGAAAAACTCAATGCCTTTGGTGGCCACTTGGTTGAAGGCAATATCGTTAATACAACTGTTGAACTAGTCATTCTTGAATTAGAAGAATATAAGGCACGACGAGAATTTGATTCACAAACGAATTATGATGAAATAGTCTTTGAAAGGAGAACACAATGATTAATGTCATTAATGTTGCATTAAAGAAGACAACAACTGTGAATATTGATGGCGTCGAATACGAATTGAATGATGCGGCCATTAATCTTTGCCGTAAGTTATTTACTTTCTATGTCATTCTATTAGGTATTATTGTCGCAATCTCATTTAATTGTGCGCCACTTGTAGGTTCACAATCGCTAATAAGTGATATGTTATTTGTGGTGGTATGTTTAGTTATTTATAACGTGCTTTCAGATTTGCTGATGAGCACGATTCTACGTAAAAAGGTGCGCCATGAATAATCCGCTATATATTGGGATTTTGATTAACGTAATTGTTTGGGGATATGTCATCTTATGTATCTTCAGAAGCAAACGAGTTATTTATGAATGCTTAGCCGGAGCGAAATATATTATTATTCTCTTTTTCTTTGGTATGGGTTTTATTATTTATATGAATGATATCCAAGGATATGGTTTATATAATTTCTTGTCTTTGGGCTCAGCTGGTATCGTTTATTATTTAGTTAAAAGTGGTATTGGCGAGGATGGTTTCTACATTTTGGGTCGACGTTATCATTATGATGCGATTTCAAATGTTAAGATTGAAGCTTTAAGCAAGAAGATGGGTTTACGTTTTGATTATCATAAACGTTCCCACTATTTATTTGTAAAACCCGAGCAAATTAAAGAGTTAAAAGGGTATTTGGATCAATATTATTATCAAAAGAAGGAGCGATAAGAAAATGATTAATGTGTATATTATTTCAGGATTTTTAGGAGCTGGTAAAACAACTTTAATCCAACATTTACTAAAAGGCCAAAAACTTGGCAAGGTAATGTTACTAGAAAATGAATTTGGTGAAATCGGGATTGATGGTAACTTATTTGAAGAAGGACTTCAAGTTACAGAACTCAATAGTGGATGTATCTGTTGTAGTTTAAAGGGTGATTTAGAAAATGCTTTAAACGAAATCATGACTTATGATATCGATACTTTATTGATTGAACCATCAGGTGTTGGCAAATTATCAGAAGTTATCAATAGTGTTTCAAAAGCTAAAGAATTATTATTAGTTAGCCATATTTGTATGGTTGATGCAAAGAAAGCCTTAAGTTACCATCGTAACTACAAAGAATTCTTTGATGATCAAGTTAAGGCTGCCAATAGTATTTTACTTTCCAAGACTGAAATGGTTAACGAAGAACGTTTAAGCCAAGACTTAGAAATGTTAAGAGAATTAAATGCTGAAGCCACAATTGTTACAACTGATTATCATGAATTATCTTATGATCAATTACTTGATATCTTAAATGAAAATGTTGAACTAGGCTTAAGTGTTGAAGTTGAAGAAGAATGTGAATGCGAACATCATCACCACGAAGATGATGAATGTTGCTGTGGTCATCACCACGAACATCATCACCATGACCACGAAGAAGGCGAATGCTGCCACCACCATCATCATGATGATGAAGAAGAATGTGGTTGTGGTCATCACCACCATGAACACCATCACGAAGAAGGCGAATGCTGCTGTGGCCATCATCATGACCATCATCATCACCATGCTGATGAAGTATTTGAAACTTATGGTTTTGAAACAATTCGTAGTTTCACTCGTGAAGAAATTGAAAATGATCTTGAAAGTATTCGTGATGTTGCTGTTCGTGCGAAAGGTATCGTTAAAGGTGAATCAACTTGGTACTACTTCGATTTAACTGGCGACGATATCATTATTAAAGAAGGTCGTCCTAGCCATACTGGACTTGTAACAGTTATTGGTAAAGGATTAGATGAAGAAAAGTTAAAGGAAATGTTCTGTAAATGAGAGAAAAACCAATATACATTGTCTTAGGTTTGTTGGATAGCGGTAAGACATCTTTTATTAAAGATACTCTTGAAAATCCATATTTTAACGAAGGTGAACGCACAATGATTATCACTTGCGAACAAGGTGATGAAGAGTTTGACGAGGCTTTCTTGAAAGATACAAACGCATTCCTAATTGAATTAAATAGTATTAAAGATTTAACCCTTGAAAAGATGCAAGGGTTAGAGAAAAATTATGAGTTTGATCGTATTTTCCTAGAATGTAATGGTAGTGAAAATATGCTTGAATATCTATCTACCCATGGTCTATTAAATAACTGGGTTATTGCTCAAATTTTAGCATTATTTGATGCTAGTCAATTTAGATTACAACTCGCTAATTTAAATCAATTCATCTATAACATTATCAAGATGAGTGAGTGCACAATCTTTAATCGTTTTGGTAAACGTGAAGACTATATTTTCATCCGTAATAATGTCTTAGCTGTTAATCCAAAAACTGAGTTAATTTTTGAAAATCTTCAAAATGAAATCGAAGATTTTAGTAATTTTGAATTATTTGATTTAAGTCAACCTCATGTTGATATTAAAGATATGGACTTCGGTAACTGGTATAACGACGTCGTAACTCATCCAGATAAATATGATGGTGTGCATATCGGCATTAATGTTCGCCCATTTGAAAAACTACCAAAATACGAAAGTGTTTATATCTTAGGTAGACAAGCTATGGTTTGCTGCGCTAATGATATCCAAGTTTTAGGTATTACTTGTGTCTATGATGAACCATATAACTTTAAACACGATACTTATTATCATGTTGAAGGTAAACTTAAAATGATTGAAGATGATGAAGGCTATAGTGTTTGTCTATTATATGTCGATAAGACCGAAGAGATTGAATCACTACCTGATAATGGTTTAGTCTACTTTAACTAGAGGTGAATATGCATACATTATTTGAAGCATTAAAAGCCCTATTGTTTGGGGTTGTTGAAGGTATTACAGAATGGTTACCAATTAGTAGTACAGGTCACATGATTCTGCTTGAAGAGTTTGTGAAGATGGATGTCTCACCTGATTTTTGGAACTTCTTTTTAGTTGTTATTCAACTTGGAGCGATTTTAGCCGTTGTCGTTTTGATGTTTGATAAGATTAATCCTTTTAACTTTAAACGCAAGGCTAATGAACCATTCTTAAGACAAGATAAGATGCAACTATGGTATAAGATTATTGTTGCATGTGTTCCAGCTGGTATCGTTGGTGTCTTATTTGACGATATCTTAGAAAAGTATTTATACAATGCCACTGTTGTGGCTTTGATGTTGATTATCTTCGGTATTGGTTTTATCGTTGTTGAGAAACATCAGAAAAAAGATTTTCGTGTTAAACGTTTAAGCGAATTAACATATAAAGATGCAGTTTTAATTGGTTTATTTCAATTAATTGCTGCTATCTTCCCTGGCACATCACGTAGTGGGGCAACAATTCTTGGGGCCCTGATGATTGGTATTAATCGTGTTGTAGCGGCAGAATTTACATTTTTCCTAGCAATTCCAGTGATGTTTGGAGCCAGTTTATTAAAGATTATTAAAATCGGTGTAGCTTTTACAGGAATAGAATTTATGATTCTATTTGTCGGAATGGCAAGCGCCTTTATTGTATCGGTTTTAGTAATTAAATTTTTAATGAATTATATTAAAAAGCATGATTTCACAGTCTTTGGTTGGTACCGAATTGCTGTGGGTATTGTCGTTTTATTGTACTTCTACATGATTAAATAAAAGGAGATTTTTAATGATTGGTGCAGATCTACAAAGCGCGACATATTTAGGTGTATTTCTTGAAGGGCTCATGGCGTTCATGTCGCCATGCATTCTACCATTAATACCGTTGTATATGTCATATCTTTCAAGTGGTGCTAAAGAAATTGATGAACAAGGCAATGTTGTTTATCGCCCGGTAAAAGTGTTCTTAACAACAATTAGTTTTACATTAGGTATTTCAACAACCTTCTTTATCATGGGCTTATCACTTAGTTTAGTACGTAATTTTATTACGGACTATCAAAATATCATTGGGATTATTGGCGGAGTAATCTTAATCATTTTCGCATTAAATCAATTTGGTTTTATCAATGTCAACTTCTTAAATCGTGAACATCGTTTAGATGCCGATATTGATAATCAACATATGAACTATTTCAAAGCTTATGGTTTAGGTTTTGTATTCTCGTTTGCTTGGACACCATGTGTGGGGCCTATGCTTGCCAACGTTGTGATTCTTGCGGCAACAAGTGAACCAATTGTTGGTAATATTTTAATTCTGCTTTATACATTAGGTTTCACTATTCCATTTGTGATTCTTGGTTTGTTCTTCGAAAAAGCTTTAATGTTTATCAAGGCTAAACAAGGTTTATTAATTAAGATATCGAAGTTTGCGGCGATAATTATCTTAGCTTTTGGTTTGTCAATGATTTGGACAAATTCGAAGTCTATTATTAAGATGCAACATGATTATAAAGAATTATTAGCATCTCAAAATAATAATCATGTTCAACCTGAACAACCGACAGAAACCGAAACAACAGAACCACAAGAGTCTGAAGTTCCGGAGCGTGAAACAGTCTATATGTACGACTTTAAGTTAACGGATCAATTTGGTAATGAACATACTCTATCCGAACATAAGGGTAAGTATGTAGTGCTTAATTTCATCTCTTCATGGTGTACTTATTGTAAAAAAGAAATTCCTGATTTCAAGGATTATGTAGCTCAAGGTGGTGACGATATTGTTTATTACTATGTCATGTCTGACAGTGTTAATTTAACAAATCGAAAAGCCATGACAACTGCTGAATTCGTTGAAGAATACAACATTGAAATTCCGGTCTTAAATGATGACGGCACAATGTTTGCATATCTTGGTGTTAATTCATTTCCAAATAGTTATTATATTGGGCCAGACGGATCTGTAATCGGCTACCAAGCAGGTGCTATGGATCTTGAGGCAATGATTAAGACCGAACAAATGGCCCGATCTTTATACGAAGGAGAATAATGTTTAGTAAATGGTTTAAAAAGAAAGATGTCAAAGCTGATCGTCCAGCCTTAGTATGTATTCATGGTTTCGGAAAAAGACGGACAGATGAATACCTTAATCTTTATAATGCTTTAAAAGAAGATTATGATATTGTCATGCCTAATCTTTTTGACCAAAACTTTAAAAATGATACTGTATGGTTTAACTGGGTATCGCGAGCTGAAGAAGAAATCATTCATCTTAAGAATCAAAACCGCAAGATTATTTTGATTGGTTTCTCAATGGGTGGTGTTATTGCGAGTTATCTTGCAAGCAAACATCAAGTTGAACGTTTAGTTCTCATTGCCCCAGCTTTTGAATACTTAACATTTACAACAGCTAAGACTTCAATTAAGTCACAATATCATAAAGCTAAGAAAATGGAACGTGATTCTGAATATGTGGATTTACCACCGGAATTTACTGCGACTTTTATGGATGTTGTGGATAACTGCAAAGAAGGGATTGAAAGTGTCCATTGCCCAGTCTTATTTATGGCGGCAATTGACGATGATGTCATTCCGTATACAGTTAGTTTAAAATATTATAAAAAAGTGCCTCACGAGGCTAAAAAGTGCGTTATTTTCGCTGATGGCTGTCATCGAATCCTTGATGATCATCGTTTAAGTAAGATGGCAATCGAAATGATTCGTGATTTCATGCAAAAGAAA
>JAHHTG010000026.1 GCA_020024765.1 Thomasclavelia sp.
GTTGAATTTATCAGAGATTTTCATTGTCATACGAGTTATAAAACTTAATCCTTTTAAGTCAATATGTTTGTAGTATGGTTCTTCCATTAATAATGTGGCATCAACTTGTTTAGCCAACTGTAAACCACTATCGACATAGAAATACATCGGAGCATCTGAGTGACCAACTTGTTTCATGTATTTAGCCATTTGGCTCATACCCATTTTATTAACCGTATCAAAGACAATCTCAATATCACCATATTGTTTGAGATTTTTAAATAAACTCAAAACTTGAGCTTTATCAAAATAATAAAATAGTCCACTAGCTGTTACAAGAATTGGCGCCTCAGGATGTTCTCTGCGAATCGTTTGAATCCATTCATGAGCGAAGGCATCACCAATGATATAAATATCTTTTTCGCTTTCCTTTAATAATGTTCGACGATAATTAATAACATCTTCAAGGTCAACACCATACCATGTATCTTCATGATGCTCATGACGATAATAAGTAGTTTCTAATCCAAGGCCCAGTTGTGCAACTACGCCATCAGGATGTTTCTTCAAGAAAGTGGCAATGTAGCGATCCATATTTGTTGAACGAATGGCGCCGGCCATCAAAGTATATTGACTTTGGGTGTTTTGCCCTTTGATATTAGCGGGTAAAAGTGATTTTAGTTCAACTGCCTTTTGATCATTTAAAATATGTGGAAAATTCTCGGTAGCATAAATTCTTCCAAGCATTGGTACAAATAATGTATCTTCAATATTATTTAGTTCAGTCATGATTGGCTCCTCCCGTTAGTTAAACCTAACGTTTTTTAAATTATAGCACGAATTATAAAGAATATTGTTCGAAGATTGGGCTACTAATGTCGTATAAATAGCCAATCTTAATGCGAGTATTGTCGCCCAAGACAATATCATCTAAATATTCATCAATTTTCTTAACCATACTGCTAATTGATCGATATTGACCACCATTTTTCTTTAAATCGTTTTGAAAATAGACAAAAGTAAAGATTTCGCTGTTTAAATGTTCTTTAATTATATTTAATTTATTACTAATCACTAATTTTTCTTCATTCGTTAATTCGATGAATTGACTCACTTGGCGACCTGTTTCATCAATTGATTCTCTATGTCCAGTTAAAGCTGCAAAAGGAGCAAATTGAGCAGCTCTATCTCCGATTGACATCCTTGTGTGCTCTTGATCAATCGGACGCTCAGAATACAAAATACTGACATATTTAGCAAGATTATCTTCCATTATGCACGATGTCCTCCAATCTCTTTATTCCTTTCTTTTGTTGTAGCTCCTTCTTCCAAATTCATGCCTTTTAATATAGAGTTTTTACCATACTTTTGTTTAATTGAGATTAGTGCATCTTGAACTTTTCTCTCTTTATCTAAGGATTCTTTCGACAATTCAGGACTCTTAGGCAAAGTTTCTTCAAACAATGATAACTGTTCAAAACTGCAATCATTCTTTAAGTCTTCTGGAATGATATGATTAGCGACAATATTAACCCTACGAATTAATAAATGTGGATTAACAATCTTACGATAAAGCTTAACACTATCTTTCATAAAAACTTCGCTTGATGAAGTTGCAAACGGCAAATTAAAGGTACCATGGGCATGCAATGGAATCTTACGACCATAGCGATCTTCTTTAATCTCCGATTCCAAATATTGGCTCAATTCAGGATTAGTGACATTGGAAGTATCGTAACCAATCGTCAAGACTATTTGGTCGGAAACAACCCTTTTAAAAACAAGATTTAAAGCTAATTGATCAGCCATTTCCTTAACGATTAATTCACCTTTTTTAAAGTCATAAGGTTCGTGTAAGACTTGACCACTACCTAGTGATTGTGAAGCAGGTTTATAGCGTTTAATATCTTTGATTTCAGTTGGTTCTATACCCCAAGCATGATCAATTAATAGTTCAGCATTGACCCCAAATAAATGATATAAAAAGTTGCTGTTTAGTCCATTGCTTAGCTTGCCTGCTGAACATAAAGCGACATCGCCCATTGTATAAAGCCCATATCGTTCAAGTTTTTTGGCAATACCTTTACCCACACGCCAGAAATCAGTCAAAGGACGATGATTCCATAACTTATAGCGATAGCTCATTTCATCAAGTTCAGCTATTCTCACACCATCCTTATCAGCTGGTAAATGTTTAGCAACAATATCCATCGCAACTTTAGCTAAATACATATTAGTGCCAATGCCTGCTGTTGCAGTAATACCTGTTTCTCTTAAGACGTCTTGAATCATTTTCATTGCAAATTCATGTGCTGTTAATTTTGAAGGATTTAAATATGGAGTTAAATCGATAAAGGCTTCATCAATTGAATAAACATGAATATCTTCCTTGGCAACATATTTTAAATAAATTTGAAAAATTTTAGTACTATATTCAATATAGTAGGCCATTCTTGATGGAGCAATGATATAGTCAAGTTCGTATTCGGGATGATTGCTCAATTCAATCACATTGCTTGAAGTTTTAACAAACTTATGTGTTCTTAGTCGGTCTCTTCGCCTTTGATTTTCTTCTTTAACTTTTTGAACCACTTCAAATAATCTCGGTCGGCCGGGTATCCCAATCGCTTTTAAAGATGGCGAAACTGCTAAGCAAATAGTCTTAGTGGTTCTTGATGTATCAGCAACCACAAGATTAGTCGTAAGTGGATTTAAGTCTCGTTCTACACATTCAACTGAGGCATAGAATGACTTTAAGTCGATACAAAGATAAGTATGTGCTTGATTCATTATTTGCCTCCTAATCGTTAAGTATTATTATAAAATTTATTTAAGCATTTAAAAAGTCAGAATTGAATCTGACTTTTTAATTATTTGTCTTGTTTTAAAGGTAAAGCATAAATGACATAGGTCCAAGGCATTTCTTCGTAACTCTTCACTTCGATTTCAGCCAAGTCACGCATGGCAAATTCAATGTTCACAAAGATGTGTTGTTCACTAGCTTCAGGATCTTCCACCTCAACTCGGACTAATTTCGTTGGATTTAATTTACTCGCAATGTCTTTTAATTTCATATCATTTCCTTTAGAATTCAAATACTTTTAAGAATTCTTCTTCACTTAAACCACTCTTGGCATTAACCATCTTACCAGAACCACCGCCTTGGCCTTGGATGGCATCCACATTCTTCTTATAAATTTCTCTAGCAGTATTATCGTTTGAAAGTATTAAGAAGTTGATTTGGTTATCGATTATAGTATACACCAATAGATTATGATTTACTTTATTGATTAAACTTTGACCCAACGTTCTAAATAAATTAGCACTCTTGATATCGCTCTTGATAATAGTTTCTGAACTATCAATAATAGCTTGCGCTTTGTAACTGCATAATTCTTTGGCTACTTCATCGAGTTCTTTCTTTAATGCTTTATTTTGAGTTACTAAATCAGTAACCTTTTCTAATAATTCGCGTTTTGGTACGCTTACAGCTTTCGCTGTAGCATTAATTAATTGATGTTCGGTTTGGAATCTTTCTTCACTTAAGAAATTACATGTAAAGTAAACCTTTGTACCACGTGATGTTTTTTCGCTATCAAGAATTGTAAAATTCAAGATTTCGCCAGTGTTATTGACATGTGGTGTACCACAAGGTTGCTCATCCAAATCGCCAAACTTAACAATTCTTAATTCATCAAATTTTGCATAGAATGGATCGCTATATTCACTGCCCTTCATATAAGTGAATTCCACGGGTGTTTCACTCATGATTACTTCATCCATGAAGTCTTGAACTTCTTTTAAGTGCGTTTCATCTACATCTTTAGTATTAACTTCAAACCATTGGTTGTCATGATTAACACCAACGGCTGGTAATTCTAAGCCACGTTTACGATAATAACCATCTAGGATATGCAAAGCACTTTGAACGCTGGTATTGATGTAACGTTCTTTAGCATCGACAACCATTTCAATCGGATTACTCAATGGTTCTGCTACTTGATGATAAACAACATCATCAACCCATTTTAAACCAATTACTTCTTGGCCATTAATTGTCCCTTTATCACTTAACATGCCACCTTTTTCAGCATAAAAGACTGTATCATTAAAAGCATACCAGCCATCATTACAATCTTTAATTTCTGTTGTAAGCGTTAAATCTTTAAAATTATCATAATGTTTATTCATAAATCCCCCTTATTGATAATTCTTATTTCGTTAACCCTATTGTATCATTTAATATTATGGTAAGATTAAAATACATAAATTTATTTTTGGGGGAGAAAATCATGAACACTAAATTAGTATTAATCAATGGTGAAAAGACAAATTACGATGGCACTATTGATTACAGCATTTTATCTGACGTCGTCGAAGTTTATCCAATGTGTGGCTTCGATGAATTACTTGAACACATCCAAGGTGCCGGAATTGTGGTTGTAAAAGAATATCAATTACCTTACGAAATCATTAAACAATTCCCAGATTCAGTGCATTTATTATGCGAAGCTGGTACAGGTTACAACAATATTAACCTTGAAGCTTGCAAAGAAAAGGACATCACCGTATGTAACATTCCTGCTTACTCTTCAGAATGTGTTGCACAAACTGCTATGATGTTAATTCTAAACTGTGCATCTTCAATGCGCAAACAACTTAATATGTTAAAAGATGGCGATCATTCAAACTTCACTGATCACTTATCCGTTTCGCACGTTGAACTACAAGGTAAGACACTTGGTGTAATTGGTGCTGGTCATATTGGCTCTGAAATCACTAAGTTAGCCAATGCATTCGGTATGAAAGTTATTTGCAATACACGTACACCACGCGAAAATACAGAATTAGTTACTTATACTGACTTTGAAACAGTTATCAAAAACGCAGACTTCTTAACTTTACACTGCCCACTAACTGATAAGACATACCACTTAATCAGTGAAAAAGAATTAAGTATGATGAAACCAACTGCTTATTTAATTAATACAGCTCGTGGACCACTAGTTGACGAGGTGGCATTAATCAAAGCATTAGAAAATAAACAAATCGCTGGAGCAGGACTTGATGTTCAAGAAGAAGAACCAACACGAGATGATAACCCACTATACGACATGGAAAATGTTATTATGACTCCGCATATGGGCTGGAAGGGTCTAGAAACTCGTAAACGTTTAATCGACTTATTAGCTAAGAACGTTAAATCTTATATCGAAGGTAATCCAATTAACGTTGTCAGTAAATAATTTCAACAATCTAAACTATTAACCATGAGGCAACTCATGGTTTTTATATATTAAAAAAGAAGATGTGTTTAATTCATCTTCTTTCTTTTTATTCAGTTTCTTCTTCTGATGAGGCCGATTTATCATCAGGGCTTGGAATATCTGCCAGTTTAACTTCAACAATTGTATCTTTATTAACAATTTGGCCTGGTGGTATAGACTGTTCACAAACAATACCATAACCATCGAGTTTAAAGGCAATACCTGAAAGTTGCCATAACTGAGTCACTTCTTTACGAGTCCAACCAGTTAAATCCGGTAATGCAAATTCATAATCTTCGCTTGTCAGTAAGAAAATCTTCTGACCAGTATAGATATCATAATCTTTCTTTGGATATTGATCGATGACTTTATTACCTTCCCCGAGTTTAACTACTTCAACATTATAACCATTCAAAACATTGTATGCATAATCTAGCGAATGATTCACAAGGTTTGGCATAGCATGTTTTTCAATTGTTGTCATTTCATTGAGTTCTTCATCACTCTTGTCCATTGTTGCGTTTAGTTTTGTAACTAAGGCAATCTTTTCGATTAAGTCAGTAACTGGCTCTGTGTAATAGTGGTTATTACGATCGTAATCGTTGACGAAGGCATAGTAAACCATATATTTAGGTTTTTCATAAGGGAAACCAATCATAACGGATGTAATTGTTCGACCACCATCATCATACGTTCCATCATGAGCTAATTGGGATGTACCAGTCTTGGCCATAACTCTCATGCCTTCAACCGCATAGAATCTGGCTGTACCATGTTCATCCGACACAACACGCGCTAATAAATCTTGCATCTGTTTAGCTGTTGTTTCTTTAATTGGACGTGATACAACAGTTCTTGTTCCTTCATAAATAACTTTATTTGGATCATAACTATCGACAATCTTATCAATGTAGTAAGGTTTAACCATTTCACCATTTCCAAAGATAGCAGTATAAGCTTGCATTAGCTCAAGCATTGTAACATTAAGTCCATGTCCATAAGTAGCGGTTAATTTTTCAACTGGTTGATCATAGATGATACTACCGACATTTTCAATAATGCCATCGGTCTTAACAGGTTCAAATAACTTAAATTTATCAAGATATTCACGATAAGTCGCTGGTGAAATGACATTTGTGATTAACGAACTTGTCACAGTATTTGAAGATAGAATTAAACCATAATCATATGGAATATAACCATAGTTTTTATATTCAGAGTTTGTAATACATCCATAATTCTTATCGTTGTAAGTACGAACCGGATCTTTACCATTCGAAACAAAACAGAATGGACCTGAGTCGACAGTTGCATTGCCATCATAGTTACCACTATCCATGGCTGCAGCATAGGTGAATCCTTTAAAGACAGAACCTGGTTCATAAACCATTTGAGAACCAAAATTATTGTAGTCTTCAATATTCATTTTATTTGGATCAAACGAAGGTGATTGACCCCAAGCTAAAATCTTACCAGTATCAATTTCCATGACACTGCCCCAAACGCGAGTTGCACCACGAGTTTCAATCGTTTTCTTCATCGATGTCTCAAGTGCATCTTGAATAGTATTATCAAGCGTTAAATAGACATTATAACCATTTGTTGCTTCTTGTACGGTTTCTTTCATGCCTGGTAAGATATAGCCATATTTATCTGCTTGATAGATTCTATGGCCATCAATACCACTTAATTCATCATTCAAATAGGATTCAACACCCATCTTACCAATTAACTTACCATCTTCATTCGGTTGTGCAAAACCGACTAAATATGGTGCAAAGTAATCTCCTAACGGATAGTAACGTTTGTTGGATTTTACAAATTCAATACCAGGAATATCATATTCTTCAATAGCTTCTTTTTGTTCCTTAGAAAGATTACGACCAACATTGCCAATTTCTGTTTGATATAAACCTTTTTCTTTAGCGTTAGCAAGATGTTCATAGATACTGAGTTCATCAGTTTCTAGAATTGTTGCAAGGACTCTTGATGCATAGGCAATATCTTCAATATAGGCCGGCTTATTATGTAAGCCTAAACGATTTTCATCAGTGTAACAGATAATATTATAAACATCTTCATCTTGAGCAACGACCATGCCATTAGCATCAAGAATTAATCCACGATTCGCAAAGATTGTCTTATTAATATAACTGACACTATTAACGTAAGGCTCAAGGTCAGTTCCTGAATATAAGTGTTTTTTACCGACTGTAACGACAAAAACATTGGCAGCCATGATACTCATTGCAACCAATGTAATTGTAAATATTAAAAGAAGCCGTGTGTTGCTTCTTTTCATGATTATTCACCTTCAACAATACTAATCACGTTATTTTGATTTTGAGAAAGGCCGGCTTCCGTAGCAATATCATAAACGCGATCTTTACTAATTAAATTTTGAATTTCGAGATTTAAAGCATTATTTTGACTTTCAAGCATTGTAGCTTCACGATTGATATTTTCAATAGAAACAGTAATACCGTTGTTATAAGTGTGCAAGAAAATATTCGAGAACATTGTGGTCATTAATGAAACCGTAAGCATTGTACAAGCAATCGCCTTAAGCGCATTAAGATTTAGTGCTCTTTTCTTTTTAGTTTTTACAATCTTAGTCATAACCGTGTTCCTCCTTTATTTCTTTCTAATTCCTCTTAACTTAGCACTCTTCGAACGGCTATTTTCTTCAAGTTCTAATTCCGAAGCGACGATGACTTTATGATTCAAAAGTTCAAATGGCGCTGTTTCGATTTGATCGGGTCTTAATGCAACCCGTTTATCAACTTTGACTTTTGTTAATTCATTAAATCTAACTTTAACTAAGCGATCCTCAAGCGAATGGAAAGTAATAATACTAACTGTACCTTGAGGTTTTAATTTATCTTTAAATGTTTCTAAGAATCGTTTAAGGGAATCAAGTTCACCATTAACTTCAATTCTCAAGGCTTGGAAACATTGCTTGGCTGGATGACCTTTCTTTGCCAAGACTTTTGCCGGTAATACCGACTTAATCACATAAACCAATTCGAAAGTTGTTTCAATCGGTTTGATTGTTCTTGTCTTAACAATTGCATCCGCAATCTTATAAGCAAATGGTTCTTCGCCATAATCTCTAAAAACTCTTGTTAATTCTTCTTTGGAATAGTTGTTGACAACCTCATAAGCAGATTGTTTTTGCTCGAGGTTCATTCGCATATCTAGATGTGAATCAAAACGATATGAGAATCCACGACTTTCATCATCGAATTGTGGTGAAGAAACACCTAAGTCTAGGACAATACCATCTATGCTATTATCTTCAAAATAATTAGCAAAATTTGCGAAATTATCATGAATATAAGTTACATTCGAATAATCTTTAAGTCTTTCTTTCGCCTCAGCAATAGCTGTTAAATCTAAATCAAAGACATATAGTTGACCTTGATCTAAACGTTTCAAGATTTCTAAACTATGACCTCCACGTCCTAATGTCCCATCGACATAAATGCCATTTGGTTTGACATCAAGCATGTTGATTGTTTCTTCTAATAAGACACTGTAATGTTTCATCATTCACTCAACAACTCACTTAATTCTTCAGCCACTTCTTCAAAGCTTTCGCTAGCCTCATCGTAGTATGCTTCCCAAGCTTCTTTATTCCAAATTTCAATGTGGTCGTTAACCCCAACAATGACACATTCTTTAATGATGTTGACAGGTTTACTTAAGAAGGAAGGGATTTGAATACGCCCTTGATTATCAAGAGTACATTCAGTTGCTCTAGACGTTAGCATGTGGATATATTGACGTGTTGCCTTTTTAGTACTTGGTAGCTTATTCAACTTCTCAAAAATCTTTTCCCATTGTTCTTTCGAGTAAATGGTTAAGCATCCATCAAGTCCTCTTGTCAATATGAAAGATGTGTTCAATGCTTCACGGAACTTTGCCGGAATAATAATCCGACCTTTTGCATCGAGATTATGTGCATATTCACCTATGAACATTACCACTTTCCTCCACTTCACACCACTTTATACCAATATTATCATCCATTACCCCAAAAATGTAAAGAACATAATGTCTTTTTAAACACTTTTGAATTAAAAAAGCTGTCCTTTTTGAAAGAACAGCTCAAACCATAAAAAAAACCGCTAAAACAGCGGTTAATTTATCATATTAATGTCTAAAACTATTTGTGTCCGCAAGCAGTGCAAGCTCTATGAGCTAATTTGTACTCACCACAGCCAGGGCACTTAACAATTGCAGGTGCAGATAACTTGATGTGTGATCTTCTTTTTGCTTTACGTGTTTTAGAACCTCTTCTTTGTTGAACGGCCATTGTTACTCCTCCTCGTCAAATTTAATATCTTTTAATTTCTGCCAGCGTGGATCAATCTCTGACTTTCGCGTTTGTTCGAAATCTTCTTCGGTCATGACTCTCCAGCCATCCCCTCTAGGATACTCTATTTCGCCTTCTTTTACAACCTTTATTGGTACTTCTGGCAAAATAAATGTTAATAATAAATCCTCGATATCGAGTTCTTGCGCTACACAGTAAACATCTTCTTCTTCGGTGAAGGAAAGACGTGTTTGTTCATGAAGTTCAAACGGAACATAGACATCTTCTAGTGTGACGGCACAAGGACAAACCATTTCACCATCAATTTCCATACGAACTATTAATTGATCCAAAGTATCGTAGTAGAAAGTTAAGTCCGCTTTGACATCTTCAAGGCGGCGAAGAAATTCATTACTAAACCCCACGACTGGCATTTCATAATGTAATACTTGACTTCCACTTATTTCTAATAGTTCTCGCTTAGTAATCTTCATAACGCCTTACTATTATAGTTTACAACCCCTCTTAAAGTCAATTATAATATATGCATGAAGTTATGCGGAATTATCGTGGAATACAACCCTTTTCACAACGGACACTTATATCATATTGAAGAAGCTAAAAAACATAGTAATTGTGATGGTTTAATCGCAATTATGTCGGGTAATTTTGCCCAACGTGGCGAACTGTCTATCATCGATAAATTTGAAAAAGCTAAGATTGCCGTCGAGCACGGCGTGGATCTTGTGATTGAATTACCATTCATTAATACCGTTCAAAGTGCTAGTCACTTTGCTAAGGGTGCGATCGACGTTTTAAAACTTTGCAAAATTAATTCTCTAGTCTTTGGTAGCGAAACAGAAAACATCGATTTCTTAAAAGATGTCGCTTCAACCGAGATTGAACCCGACCACTTAAAAGAACTTCTCAAACAAGGTCATTCTTACCCAAAAGCTGTAAGTCTACTTCAAGGTTCTTTTTTTCCAAACGATATTCTTGCGATTGCTTATTTAAAAGAATTAAGAAACACCAACATTGAGCCAATCGCAATTCTTAGAACTAATGACTACCATTCTAGTGAGTTAACACAAGTTGCCAGTGCCTCTGCAATTCGTCACGCTATCAAACATAACAAAGATTATCATATTGCAACGCCAGTTGAAATTGAACATCCTGTCTTTTTAGAAGATACATATGATTATCTTCGCCGTAAGTTACTAGTTGCTGAACGCAGCACTCTTCAAAGCTATCATTTAGTTGATGAAGGAATTGAAAAAGTTTTAAAAGATAATGCTTTAAAATACGCCAACTTTGAAGACTTCATTAACGCCTGTGTCTCAAGACGTTATACAAGAGCACGAATTCAAAGAATCCTTATTAGCATCTTACTTGAACTCAAAAAACAAGAAGTTAAAGAATTGGATAAAGAACCTTATATTCGTGTTCTAGCATTTAACGACAAAGGCCGAAGAATTATTAAAGAGCTTCAAGCTCAAGGACAAATAGTTCTAACTCAATTTAAACAGCTTCCTAAAAACAATCGTGAACTTGAATATCGTGCAACCTTATTATATGCATCATATTTTGATGAAGAACGTTGCCAATATTTAATTAAACGTGAACTTCAAGGTCCGTATATCAAAAAAGATTAATCATTTTAAAAGGCTAAAGTGAACCTATTAAGTTGAATGTTCAACAATGAAGGTTCACTTTTTTCTTTAATCAAAGTCTTTTATTGATTGCAATAATCCTTTGCAACCTTTACTTATATCACACCATGTCGTTTCAAAATCGCCAGAATACCATGGGTCATCTACATCTCCTGGATGATTTGTATAGTCCATTAAGAGATGCATCTTATTCTCATGATCATCACCACAAATACGTCGCATGTTATAAAGATTATTTCGGTCCATACCAATCAAAAAATCAAATTGATCATAATCTTGCTTAATCAGTTGCCTTGCAGTCTTACCAGCACAATCAATACCATGTTCATTTAACAATCTACAAACTGGTGGATAAACGGGATTTCCGATTTCCTCACGGCTTGTAGCAGCTGATTCAATATAAAATTCTTGTGTTAAATCTGCTTTTCTAACAAGGTCTTTCATTATAAATTCCGCCATTGGGCTTCGACAAATATTGCCGTGACAAATAAAAAGTATTTTAATCATTTTGTATACTCCCATAAACATAGTTTAACACGGAGCTAACAAAAAGCACTATTCAAATGAATAGTGCTTAAAACATTTATATAGCTTAATAATTAGTTAGTACCCATGCTCATTGTTTCAGGCAGTGTTGCACCACCATCAATAACGAATTGACCACCTGTGATGTAACTTGATTCATCACTACCTAAGAATGCAAATAATTCACCAACTTCTTGTGGCTTAGCTAGACGTTTCATCGGAACGTTAGCTGCGATATCAGCGATTGCTTGTTCAGGATTTTCAGGATTTGATTCAACCGCCATCTTTTCAACCATCGGAGTTCTTGCATAACCTAATTGTGAACAATTAACTCGAATATTTCTCGTTGCATATTCAACAGCTAGACATTTAGTTAAACCAACCAATGCAGCTTTACTCATTGCATATGCAGCTTCACCACCATCAGCAACAAGATCACCAGTCACGCTTGAAGCAATAACAATTGAACCTTTGCCCTCTTTTAACATATATGGAACAACGGCCTTACATGTATTCCATGCTCCTTTAATATTGACATCAATATGGAAATCACGTATTTCATCACTCATTTCTTCAAATGGTGCTAAGCGGCAAACGCCTGCGTTAGCGCATGCAATATCTAGTTTGCCAAATGTTTCAACTGTTTGCTTAGCCGCTGCATCCAAATCTTCGCGTTTAGCGACATTACCGACAAAAGTAATTACTTCAGTATGATATGTATCACGGATCTTTTGAGCCGTTTCTTTGACTCTTTCATCTAAATCAAACATACAGATTTTAGCCCCATATTTAGCATAAACTTCTGAAATACCAGCACCTAAGCCAAAAGCTGCACCTGTAATCAACGCAACTTTACCATCTAATTTTGCCATTTTGTTTCTCCTTTTACTTATACGTTCATCTTAACACAAAAGACCGTTTAAAACTCACATATGATTATAGGAATTTAATTATTTAATTTTATCAATTGTTTTCATTACAAGCCAAACAGCGCTAGAACCAATTGATGTGTATGGAAGAACTTAAAATTATTTAATACTTGCAACCGATGTTTTTTAGCACTCATATCAAAATTATAATCAATGAAGTTCTCTTTCAATAAAATACATAAATGTTTTTCATCAACAAACTTAAACAATTTAAAACAGCAGAAAATACCACTGTTTCCTACTGATAGCGTTTTTATTTATTATCAATTTTAAGGTCAAAATCGCAACAATCGCCTCCCCTTGCAAGAGTCTTTGTCCTTGTGAATTCGAGGCATGGATGCATATTGCCATAGCATAAATCATCAGTCGCACAAAAAATTGGTGCTAACTCTTCACAATGCAAGTCACGGCATAATTTAAGATATGGGCAAGCAGTCATATTAAATCGAACTCTTTGATTATTTGTTTCTTTATATTCAAACGCAAAGCCACCATCCGGACTAAACAGTTTTGGCATAAAAGTCTTCCAAAGCCAAGGCATAATATGG
>JAHHTG010000027.1 GCA_020024765.1 Thomasclavelia sp.
AAATTGTTGATGGCGAAATTATTTGGGAAATGGCGCCATCAGCAGAATTACGTGATAATCAAAGTGATCCGATGAAATGGTATTATCATGATTTGTTAATTGATTACATAATGGATAAAAATCATAGTATTATTGATTTATTGAAAATGTATCTTGATGGTAGTATTTATACAAGTGAATTTGGCCAATGGATTAGGTACTATCATCTAGATGAAGGAACAAAATTCATTGAAGACCTTGAATGGATTTTGCGCCAAATGAAAACAGCAACCTTTAAGCGTCTTCAAATGCCGCCAATTCTAGTTGTCAGCAATCATGGTTTTGGTGCTTCAAAACTTGAAAGTCAAGGCATGCTTGAAGGTACAAAGACATATCAGGAATTAAAAGCGCAAATCTTGGCGCTCTAGAAAGGATTTTTTATGCGACAATGTCCCTACTTTAAAAAATGTGGTGCTTGTTCATATGCGTTAGTGGACTATAATGCCTCACTTGTTGATAAAGGCAAGAAAATGGCTGAATTGTTCAAGATGAGAAATGCCACCATTGTGCCATGCGCAAATCCTTATAACTATCGTCATAAAGTTATCTTTAGTTTTTATAAGAATCGTGACAAACGTATTGTCGCAGGATTATATCAAGAAGAAAGCCATCAAGTCATTGCGATTGATGATTGCCTAATTCAAAACGAAGCAGCAAATTCTTTAATAAAAGACATTGTTGCTTTGGCGAATGAATTTAAATTGACAGTATTCGACGCCCGTACTGGTCGCGGTTTATTAAGACACGTCTTGGTGCGAACTTCGCATGCCGATAAGAAAATGTTAGTGACATTTGTGTTGGGTGAAGAAATTTTTAAAGGTGCGAAAAACTTTATCAAAGCTTTAAAAGAACGTCAAAGTGATATTGTGGGAATTGTCTTTAACTACAATCATCGCTCAACAAGTGTAGTCTTAGGTGAAAAAGAAAAAGTGGTTTATGGTAGTGGGTTTGTTCGAGATGAACTAGGACCATTTACTTTCCAAATTGCTTCAAAGTCATTTTACCAAGTCAATCCGGTAATGGCTTTAAAGATTTATGAAGATGCAATCGAAAAAGCGAAACTTCAAAAGAGCGATGTTGTGCTTGACGCTTATTCCGGAACAGGCACAATTGCTTTGTTTGCTTCGCTACATGCTAAAAGCGTCGATGGAGTTGAGGTAAATCGCAACGCTTCGATGAATGCAAATGCAAATAAAGCCTACAACAAAATTGAAAATGTCCATTTTGTGTGTAGCGATGTTGAAGATTATATGATTAATCGTCACTTCGATGTGGTTTTTACCGATCCACCAAGAAGTGGAATGACACGTAAGTTTATAGATACTTTGCTTAAGATTAAACCACGCACTATTGTTTATATTTCGTGTAATCCATTAACACTTAAACGGGATTTAACAGCTTTTAAAGCTGAATATCATATTGACCAACCAATCTTTTATGACCAATTTGCCTTCACTGATCATTTAGAAGCATTGGTGGTTTTAAATCGAAAGAAAGGGAGATAATATGCTAGAAAGCTTATTAAATTATTTAAATGCCAGTCCAACAGCTTTCCAAGCCGTGTCTAATGCTGCTAAAGAATTAGCAGAAGCCGGCTATCAAGAACTAGATGAAGCTGAAGTTTATCACTTAGAAAAGGGTGGCAAATATTATATCACTCGTAATGGTTCAAGTATCATTGCTTTAAATGTTGGCAAGAACTGTGACCATGGTTCATTCAAAATTGTTGCATCACATAGTGATTGCCCAGGTTTCAAATTGAAACCTAATGCAGTTATTAAAGATGGTAAACAAGTAAAATTAAATACAGAAGTTTATGGTGGGGCTTTATTAAATCCTTGGTTTGATCGTCCTCTTGGCTTAGCTGGTCGCTTAATTGTTAAAGAAAATGGTAAACTAAAAATCATGCCTTATGTCTTAGATGAAAATTTCTGTGTTATTCCTTCGCTTGCGATTCATATGAATCGTGATGCGAATAATGGTTATAAGATTAACCCGCAAGTTGATTGTTTGCCACTAGTTACTGCTAATCAAGATTTTGATTTAAAGAAATATCTTGAAGAAAAAGCTGGTGTTGAAAAAATCGTGAATTTTGATTTATATCTATATCCACGTGAAAAAGCTTTTGTGTGGGCTAATGGTGAATATTTCTCGGCTAACCATATTGATAACTTAGAATGTGCATATACATCTTTGCTTGCTTTCAAGAATAATTTTGATGACAATGCGATTAATGTATTAACAATCTTTGATAACGAAGAAGTTGGTTCTTTAACTCGTCAAGGTGCGAATAGCGATTTCTTACGTCTAACTTTAGAAAGAACGGCTAAGGCTTTAGGCTTGGATTATCCAAGTACGATTGCACGTTCAATGATGGTTTCGGCAGATAATGCACATGCTGTACATCCAAATCATAATGATAAGGCTGATCAAACAAATCGTCCTTACATGAATCAAGGTATCGTTATTAAATATAATGCGAACCAATCTTACACTAGTGATGCAGTTAGTGCTTCGGTTTTTGCTGATATTTTAGAATCGGTTGAAGTACCTTACCAATATTTCACAAATCGTAGTGATATGCGTGGTGGTAGCACTCTTGGTAATATTTCGAATGCTCAAGTTTCAATTGTTTCGGTTGATATCGGTCTAGCTCAGCTTGCAATGCATTCGTGTATTGAAACAGCCGGTACGAAAGATGCTGAATCAATGGTTAAAGGTTTAAGTGCATTCTATAAGAACGAACTAGTTTTACCTCGTCAATAAATTAATATAAACACTAAAAAAGGACGCTTTATGCGTCCTTTAGTTATTGCTAGGCTTATTTATTATTAGCAGCGGCTTGAGCAGCTAATGCTTCTTGCTTTTCTTTTTCAGCTTGAGCAGCTAATGCTTCTTGTTTTTCTTTTTCAGCTTTAGCAGCGAGTTTCTTTTTAGTCTTTTCTTCTTTGAATTCGATTTCTTCATTTAATGAATGAGCAATATACATTCTGATTAATACAAGTAAACCAATATAAATTAAATCTTTAAGACTAGTTGCAACAACAGAGTGTAAAATTTCACCGATTAATAGGAATAGCATACCTAAAGCTAAACCTTTACTGAAAGTTAATTGTACAGGCATTTTCTTGAAATAGTGGTTAATACCTAAAATACCATTGTATACAATAATACCTACACCAAATACTTCGAAGAATAAAACCGAAACTTCAATAAATTCAGCGAAGTAGAATTCGAACATTTCTAACAATTCTAACATTTTAAATTCCCCCCAAAATATATCTTGAGAATTATATCATAATTCTTCACAAATTCAAATGGTTATTTAATAGTAAAAAAAATATAAAATTCACAGTTTATTGCAAACTAAAAAAGATGATTTTTTAAGAGTTGATTGAAAGAATTTTTACCCTCAAAGCAATCATGTTTAGCTGTTCAAATTTAAATTTGGCACAGTATTTTTTACTGTAACGAATAAATAAAAAGGTTAATACTTATGTATTAACCTTATAATCTACAAATGGGGCGATTGATGGGACTCGAACCCACGAATGCTAGAGCCACAATCTAGTGTGTTAACCACCTTCACCACAACCGCCATTGCTTAATTATTCTACTAAAAAATAATGACAATGTAAAGAGTATTGTGAAACTTTTTTAGATATGTTACCATTTTAATATGAAAAATAAGAAAATTGCAGTCTTAACAGATTCGTCTTGTGAGATTGATGAAGAAACAGCCAGAGCATTAGGTTTATATGTTTTAAGAATGCCGATTGTTATCGACGACGTAGAATATCGTGAGAGTATTGATATTACTTTAGATGAATTAAAGACAAAATTAAGACAAGGTTTATTTGCGAAAACTTCTCAAACTAAACCTGGTGATATTATCGATATGTATGAAAAACTCCTTAAGGAATATGATGAAATTGTCTATATTCCACTAGCGAGTGGCTTAAGTGGTACTTATCAAACAGCTTCCATGCTTGCTCAAAATTATGATGGGCGCATTGCGGTAGTAGATGCAAAGTATGCGTGCTACCCTGTAACAAAATTATGTCTCGAAGCTAAAGAATTAGTTAATCGTGGTTATGATGCAGCGAAAATCAAAGCATTGATTGAAGAACGCGCAGAACTTGTTGCGACCATTATTCCAAATGATATTAACTATTTGAAGTTAGGTGGCCGTATTACGGCGGCAGCTGCATCGCTTGCCAACTTACTAAAGATTGTTCCTGTTCTTTTGTTACGTGATGGTGTTATCGATGTTTACGATAAAGTTCGTACTGAAAAGAAGGCTATTCAAAAGGGTCTTGAACCAATTGTTAATGTTGATAATTATGAAGATTATTACTGGATGATTATTCACGATGATCGTCTAGAAGAAGCCAAAGCATTACAAGCACAAATGGCTGAAATTACTGGTCAAGAAGTTACAATTGAAAAGTTCGGAACAGTGATTTTATCACACACTGGTCCTGGTACAATTGCTTTTGGTCGCTTGCATAAAGTAATTAATGATTAAGGTTAAAGACAGATATTTCGATGTTAAAGTCGAATATAAAAATATTAAACATCTTTATCTCAAAATTAAAGATGCACAAACATTGTATATTACTTGCTCAAAACGGATAAAGGATGAAGACATTATCCGTTTTATTAATTTAAAAGCAAATTGGATTATCGACAAAATTACTGAAATAGAAAGTAAACAAGCGACCAGTTGTTTGAAGGTTGATAATCAAATTTATTATTTAGGCAAGGCATATCACTTAAATCTATTGCAAGGCGTGCCAACTATGAATATTAAAGATGGCGAAATCACCATCTATACTAAACACGGCACAATAGATGAAGCTCTTAAGGTTTTGTATCAAAAGTCTGATAAAGCACTTAATGCTTTAATTGCTAAATACGAGCCAAAATATTTGCGAATTTTAAAAGATTATGGCTATGTGCAACAACCGGAATATCGTTATAAAGTGATGAAAGGTAAATGGGGATATTGCATGGTTAATCAAAATTTAATTGTCCTTAATCCACGCCTAATTCACTTTGAAGAAGGTTGTTTTGAAGCGGTTTTGTGGCATGAATTACTACATTTTATTATCCCTAATCACAGCAAACGTTTTCATGATATATTAGAGATGCACATGCCAATGTATAAAACATATTTAAAGAAAATTTATTAGGAGGCCCTGATGTTAAATAATCTATTTGATATTCTTAATTTTGGTAAAGAATACTTTGCGAATGGTTTAGTTTTGTCGTGCGTTTATATTCTAACAATGTTTATTGTGGCGCGCATTGTTGTTCGCTTCGGTAATAAACTTATTGAAAATTTTGCGAAACGCAAAGGCCGTGAAAATGACATGTTATTTATCTTGGCTGAAAAGATGATTCTATATATTGCTTATACCATTGTGGCTATTATGACGTTATATGAAATCATTCCTTTTAGAAGTTTAGGTAAGGCAATGGTTGGCTTATCTGGTGCTGCGACTGTTATTGTTGCATTGGGTACTCAAGAATTTGCAGCTAATTTTGTCTCAGGTTTAGTTTTGTCGGCTTACGAACCATTCAAAAAAGGCGATTTAATTTTTATTCCTGATAAAAATTTGATCGGAACAATTGAAGATTTAAACTTCCGCCATTGCACATTAAGAACGTTTGAAAATACGCGCATTGTCGTGCCGAATAAAGTTCTAAATGAAGCAATTGTTGAGAATCGTGGTTCATCAAATAAAGATCCATACAATAATCTTTATTTCTATACAATTGGTTATGATTCTGATTTTAATCTAGCCAAGAAATTAATTATGGATTATTTATTGAATAGTCCACTTGTATTACGCAAAGATGCGATTATTGTAACGGTTTCAGAATTGTTGGATTCTGCCGTTCAAATTAAAGTTCGTGCATATACTGCAACTCCGGGTACCGGTGTTGATTTACATTCAGCTTTGAATGAATATGTTTTAACTACTTTTGCCAAGGAAGACATTGAAATCCCTTATCCATATATGAATGTTGTACAGCATCCAATGAGTGAATAATGAAAATATTTTCATAAAAAATGATTTGCTTTCAATGAAAAGTTATCTCTTTCATTAAAGAACTTGCAATTTAAATTGTAAGCCATTACAATGAAATCAAGGAAACATAAGGAGACATAATCATCATGAAGTTACCACTACTTGGAAAAGATAATGTACTTTTAAAAACTCTTGTTTTAGGGGTTTCTTATGATGAGGACTATGGTTTTTGAGTGAACGTATATCTATGCGTTCACTTTTTCGTTTACAACTTTGAAGGAGGAAAATAATTATGGATCAAAATGTAAACAAAGAATTCTTTGAAGCTTGTGCTGCAGGCGATGAAAACAAGGTTAATTCAACAATTAAACTTGGTGCTGATGTGAATGTAGCAAATGGTGATGGAAGAACATCTTTAATGCGTAGTGCTAAACGTGGCTATGCAGAAATCGTTCAAAAATTATTAGATAATGGTGCAGACGCACGTGCACGTGATAAAGATAATAAGACAGCTCTAATGGGTGCTGCTAAAAAAGGCCATTTAGAAATTTGTAAGATGCTAGTAGAAGCTGGTGCTGATGTGAATGCCCATGATAATAACGGTCGTACATCATTAATGAGAGCTGCTTTCTTGGGCAATCTAGATGTTTGTGAATTTTTAGTTAAGAATGGTGCGGATGTTAACGCGACAGATAATAAAGGACGTACAGCTTTAATGGAAGCCGTTCTTGCATTCAAAGTTGATATTATTCACTTCTTATTACATCAAGGCGCAGATTTGAATATTCAAGATAATACAGGTTCAACTGCTTTAATGAGAGCTTGCTATGGTGGCTATGTAGATTTAGTTATTTATCTTCTAAATAAGGGAGCTAATAAAGATCTTAAAGATAATGATGGTAATTTAGCAATTCATTACGTTCGTAAAGAATGCTTCGAAGAATTAAAGGATTATTTGAAGTAGGTAAGCGCCATGAAGGACTATTTAGCAAAAGATATTCGTAACGTTGTTTTATTAGGTCACTCAGGTGCAGGTAAATCAACATTAATTGAAGCTAGTGAATTCTTCACTAAAGCTATTGAAAAGATGGGTTGCGCTAAAGATGGCAATTCAACTGTTGACTTCGATCCAGAGGAAATCAAACGTGGCATGTCTGTTTTTACAGCGATTGCTCCATGCGAATGGAAGGACCGTAAGATTAATTTTATTGATACACCGGGATATTTAGATTATGAAGGTGAACTAAGAAGTGGTCTTGCTGTTGGCGATAATGCATTAATCGTTGTCAGTGCTAAAGATGGCATCCAATCCGGTACTGAAAAAGCATATAAACTAACTTGCCGTAATAAGATTCCTACAATTTTCTTTATCAACAAGATTGATGAAGAAAACGCCTCTTTTGACAAGACATATAATGAACTAAGAACTAAATTTGGTAAGAGTGTTATTCCGTTTGAATTACCAATGGTTGAAAATGGTGAAGTTATTGGTTCTATCAATATTTTAAGAAAGAAAGCTTGGTATTATAACGATCGCGAAAACGCAAAAGAAGTACCAGCTCAATATAGCGATGTTGTTGAAGAATATTACAACCAAATCGCCGAAGCTATCGCAATGGGTGATGACGAATTAATGGAAAAATTCTTTAGTGGCGAACAATTCTCTGAAGCAGAAGTTGCTCGTGGTCTAAGAATTGGTGTTCGTGATGGTGAAATTAAGCCGGTTTATTGTGGTAGTGCTATCAATTGTATTGGTATCGAAAGATTGCTTGATTTGATTACAGAATATTTCCCTAACTATGCTGAAAAAGGTGCCATTGTTGCGCTTGATAGTAATAATGAAGAAGTTATTCTTGAAACACATGAAACCGAAGATTTTACAGCTCAAGTTTTCAAAACAATTGTCGATCCATTCGTTGGTAAGATTTCTTATATTAAAGTTTTAAGTGGTGTTTTAACTAGTGATTCACAAATTTATAACGCTAATAAGGAACAAACGGAAAAGATTAACCAAATCTATATCATTAAGGGTAAGAACCAAATCGGTGTTGGTAAATTATTTACCGGTGATATTGGCGCAATCGTTAAGTTACAATACACCGAAACTAATGATACATTAGTTACTAAACGCAAGGTTGTTCACTACAATCCAATTGAATTTCCTATTCCAATGCTTGGCTATGCAATTTCTCCTAAGACAAAAGCTGATGAAGATAAGATGTCATTTGCTTTACAAAGAATCTTAGAAGAAGATAAATCATTGCGTTTCGTCAAGAATGCTGAAACACATGAACAAGTGCTATACGCAATGGGCGATCAAGCGATTGATGTTGTAGTTAATAAACTAAAGAATAAATATAAAGTTGAAATTGAACTTAAAGACCCTAAGATTCAATATCGTGAAACAATTCGCGGTACTGTAGAAGCTGAAGGTAAACATAAAAAACAAACTGGTGGTGCTGGCCAATACGGACATGTTTGGATTAGATTTGAGCCATGTGATAGTGAAGAAATGGTCTTTGCTGAAGAAGTCTTTGGCGGTGCTGTTCCAAAACAATACTTCCCAGCCGTAGAACAAGGCTTGAGAGAATGTATGGAAAAAGGCGTACTCGCTGGATATAAAGTAGTTGGCGTTAAGGCAACATTATTTGATGGATCTTATCATGAAGTTGACTCTAAGGAAATTGCATTCAAGGCTGCTGCAAGACTTGCATATAAAGCAGGTATGCCTAAAGCTAAACCAATTTTACTAGAACCAATCGGTAAGGTTCGTGTTGTTGTGCCAGAAGATTATACTGGTGCTATCATCGGTGACTTTAATAAACGTCGTGGTATGATTATGGGTATGGAAATGAATGAAGATAATGATCAAGTTATCGAAGCTGAAGTTCCGATGGCAGAAATGAGCAAGTATTCAACAGAATTACGTTCAATGACTCAAGGCCGTGGTACATACGTTATCGAATTCGATCGTTACGAACATTGTCCACAACAAATCGCAGACAAGGTTATTAAGAATTCTCAAGTCGAGGAAGACGAAGAATAATAACTAATTAGACGTTGAAGCAAGTGCTGGGTGGGTACAATTGAACTCATTCGGCACTTGCTTTGTATTTATTATGTATGGTAATTTTTAATAGAATTTTGTAAAATGAAATTATTATTGTAAGGGGAAAAAGTATGATTATAGGTGTTCCAAAAGAAATAAAAAACAATGAATTCCGTGTTTCGGTAACTCCAGCTGGTGTCTATTCTTTGGTTAAAAGAGGCCATCAAGTTTTAGTTGAAACACAAGCAGGTTTAGGCAGTAGTTTCACAGATGAAGACTACATCGAAGCTGGTGCGCAAATTGCTGACAAGGAAACAGTATTTGCCAAAGCTAATTTAATCGTTAAGGTTAAAGAATATTTAGAGGAAGAATACAAGTATTTAAGAGAAGATCGAATGGTGTTCACTTACTTACACATTGCAAATGACTTGCCATTTGCCAAAGCGTTGTTAGATTCTAAAACAACTTCTATTGCTTATGAAACAGTAACTTCTAAGAACAATGGTTTACCTTTATTAATGCCAATGAGTGAAGTTGCTGGCCGCATGGCTGTACAAATTGGTGCAAGTATGTTGCAAAAAGCCAATGGCGGTCGTGGTGTTTTACTAGGTGGTGTACCTGGTGTAATGCCTGCTGAAGTTGTTGTTGTTGGTGGCGGTTCAGTTGGTTTCAATGCCGCACGTTTAGCTAGTGGTTTAGGTGCTCGTGTTAGTGTTTTTGATGTTAATGCTGAAAGAATGGCTTATATTGATGAAATCAGCAACGGTCGTATCCATACTGTTTATTCGAATGAATATAATTTAAAAGAAGCTCTTAAGACGGCAGATCTTGTCATTGGTGCTGTATTAATTCCAGGTGCTCGTGCACCTAAGGTTGTCACTGAAGACATGGTTAAATCAATGAAGAAGGGTAGCGCAATTGTAGACGTTGCAATCGACCAAGGTGGCTGTGTTGAGACATGTGATCGTATGACTAGTCATGATCATCCAACATTTGAAAAATATGGTGTACTTCATTATTCAGTTCCAAATATTCCGGGCGCTGTTCCAAGAACTTCGACAATGGCTCTTTCAAGTGCAACTTTACCTTATTTATTAAAATTAGCTGATAAGGGTATTGAAGCCTTAAAAGAAGATAAAGGTTTCATGAATGGTTTGAATACATTTGGTGGTAAAGTAACTTACCGAGGTGTAGCTGAATCGTTAAATATGGAATATGTTGATCCAAACACATTATTTTAATTAATTAATGGAGGTAGTGTAATGCGTCGTGTCATCACATACGGAACTTTCGATTTGATCCATTATGGACATATTAACTTACTAAAACGTGCCAAAGAATTGGGGGATTATTTGATCGTTGCGGTATCAACTGATGAATTTAATTTATTGTCTAAAAACAAGAAGTGTTACTTCGATTATGAAAAGCGTAAGGCATTAGTCGAAGCGGTGCGTTATGTTGATTTAGTGATTCCTGAAAATTCTTGGGATCAAAAAAGAACAGACATGCATGAATACCATATTGATACATTTGTGATAGGCGATGATTGGGAAGGTAAATTCGATTTCTTAAAAGAAGAGGGTGTTGAGGTTGTTTATTTACCACGTACACCGGAAATTAGCACTACTCAGATTAAAAAGGATTTGCAAAAATAAAAGAATTATCATAAAAGAAACGCTCAACAGTTATAAATTAACGTTGAGCGTTTTGTTTTTGCACTTAAAACTGCTTTTATTCATCAGAGAATTAGGCCTAAATAGACGGATTTGTGATAGAATAGATGTGCTTTATTTATTGGAGTTGAAAATTTATGGAACAACAAGTTAGTTTTAAAAATAATGGAAAATTAAAATTATTAATCATTGTCGGTACCCGACCAGAAATCATTCGTTTAGCAGCAGTTATTAAGAAATGTCGCACATACTTCGATTGCCTATTGGCCCACACTGGTCAAAATTACGACTATAATTTAAACGGGGTTTTCTTCAAGGATTTAGAACTTGATGACCCAGATTATTATATGAATGCTGTTGGCAATAACTTAGGTGAAACTATGGGTAACATTATTGCTAAGAGCTATGAATTAATGGCTGAAATTAAACCTGATGCAGTCTTGGTTCTAGGTGATACAAATTCATGTCTATCAGTTATTGGGGCTAAACGTCTACATATTCCAATCTTCCATATGGAAGCTGGAAATCGTTGTAAAGATGAATGCTTGCCCGAAGAAACAAATCGCCGTATTGTCGATATTATAAGTGATGTTAATATGGCGTACTCAGAACATGCCCGTCGCTATTTAGCTGATTGTGGTTTACCAAAAGAACGCACATATGTTACTGGTTCACCGATGGCCGAAGTACTTCATGATAATTTGCAAAAGATTGAAAATAGTAATGTTCATAAACGTTTGGGGTTAGAAAAAGGTAAATATATATTACTTTCAGCACATCGTGAAGAAAACATTGATACAGAAAAGAACTTTTTATCGCTATTTAACGCAATCAATGCAATTGCTGAAAAATATGATATGCCAATTCTTTATTCATGCCATCCACGTTCAAAGAAACGCCTTGAGCAATCAGGCTTTAAATTGGATCCGAGGGTAATTCAACATGAACCTCTTGGTTTTCATGACTATAATTGCCTACAAATGAATGCTTTTGCGGTTATTTCAGATAGTGGTACATTGCCTGAAGAAAGCAGTTTCTTTACAAGCGTCGGTCATGCATTTCCAGCTGTTTGCATTCGCACAAGCACAGAACGTCCTGAAGCATTAGATAAAGCGTGCTTCATTTTGGCTGGTATTGATGGAAATGGTTTATTGCAAGCTGTCGAAACAGCTGTAGCTATGAATCAAAATAGTGATTACGGTATTCCAGTACCTGATTATGTTGAAGAAAACGTATCAAGCAAAGTTGTTAAAATTATTCAAAGCTATACTGGAGTTGTCAATAAAATGGTATGGCGTAAATATTAAAGGGGAGTTACTAAAATGAGTTCATTTACAGGAAAAACATTATTAATTACAGGTGGTACAGGTTCATTTGGTAATGCTGTACTAAATCGTTTCTTACAAACTGATATTAAAGAAATCAGAGTCTTCTCAAGAGATGAAAAGAAGCAAGATGATATGCGTCACGAATTCCAAGCTAAGATGCCTGAAGTTGCTGGTAAGATTAAATTCTATATTGGTAACGTAAGAGATATTTCTTCAGTTCGTAATGCAATGCATGGCGTTGATTATATCTTCCATGCTGCTGCACTTAAACAAGTTCCATCTTGTGAATTCTTTCCAGTTGAAGCCGTTAAGACAAATGTTCTTGGAACAGATAATGTCTTAACTGCAGCAATTGAAGCTGGTGTTAAGAATATTGTCTGCTTATCAACTGATAAAGCAGCTTATCCTGTTAATGCCATGGGTACATCTAAAGCTATGATGGAAAAAGTCATTGTTGCTAAATCAAGAACGATTGAACAAGAACACACCAAGATTTGCTGTACAAGATATGGTAATGTCTTATGTTCAAGAGGTTCTGTTGTACCACTATGGATTGATCAAATCAAAGCTGGCAATCCAATTACAATTACCGAACCAAAGATGACACGTTTTGTCATGTCGCTTGATGAAGCAGTAGATTTAGTATTATTTGCCTTTGAAAATGGTAATACTGGTGATATCTTAGTTCAAAAAGCACCAGCTTGTACAATCGAAACATTAGCTAAAGCTGTTGCAGAACTATTTGAACCAACAACTGAAATCAAGATTATCGGTATCAGACATGGTGAAAAGATGTATGAAACATTATTAACTAATGAAGAATGCGCTCATGCCATTGATATGGGTAACTTCTATCGTGTACCATGTGATAAGCGTGATTTAAACTATGATAAGTTCTTTAATGATGGTGATGCTAACCGTAATCATTTAACTGAATTTAATTCAAATAATACTGAACTATTAAATGTTGAACAAGTTAAAGAAAAACTATTAACTTTAGCTTATGTTCGTGAAGAATTAGCTGAATACAAGAAACAAAAAGCTAGTCGCTAGGAGTGATTAACTCAATGAAGATTTTAGTTACTGGAGCTAAGG
>JAHHTG010000028.1 GCA_020024765.1 Thomasclavelia sp.
AACCCCAATGGGTTATTTTTGTATTTATTAAACAAGTACACAATTGAACCATGGTTTAGGCTTTTACTAAGTTCTTTCTCAATAAAGTCTTTATGTTTTTCAATAAACTCAAAGATATTCTCAATTTTTGTAAAGTCTACCACAAAACCATAACCTTCTAATAAATTGCTGTTAATCATAGAAACCCCTCTAATCTTTGTGCATTCAGCATCACATATTATTTTAATTAAGATTGATTAGCCAATAGATTGTTAATTTCTCGAGCCATTTCAACTAAACTTTGGTTGAATTTTTCTTCGTATAATTCTTCAACTTTAACTCCAGTTAAATAACTTACAATTAAAGCGTAGCGATATAATTCCGTTTTAATGTTTTGATCAGCTAAAGAAACTTTCTCACCAGCAAACATTCTTGCGAGATTTTCGGCTACTATCTTATTCTTTGCGATTAAAAACTTAAGTCCTGCAAATTCGGGTAAACCACGTGCTTCAACATCACTCATTTCAAAGTATGCATTTTTTAATTCATCTTTATCAAGATTAATATTTTCAGCTGCTTTGCCTAATTTTTTCTTAAATTCTTCATCAGAAAATAATTCAGGATATGTTTTCTTATAGTTAATGTCTAAGAAATGATCATTTTCATCTTTAGTATCACCTCTAAAAGCACAACTAAACATGATTTCAAAATATTGTTTAGAGCCGGCTTGCGATTGTTTGTCGGCTACAGCCCTGATTAATTTTAGTAATAATTCACTTTGGTCTTCATTTGACATATCAATGTATCGTTCCACGATGAAATCCTCCTATACAAAATGACTGATACGTTTGCCATTATTATTCCATTTCTATTCTAGTTCATATTGTATTCTTTTTCCACCTTACAAATATCTAAATTTATAGTACAATTCTCTTAAAAATATATTTTTATATATATCATATATAGACCTATGTACATTTATGATAAAGCTCCATTTAAAGCCATTTCAGCGACTTTGTCATTGATTGTGTATAAATATCCCTAAATGTGAAAAAACTCTACAAACGTAAAAAAAGACCTATTTATAGGTCTTTGGATATTTATTGAAAAAATTGTTATTATTTTACGCAATCTTTTAAAGCTTTTGCTGCTTTAAATGTAGGAACGTTAGTAGCTGGGATTTCGATAGCTTCTCTAGTTGCAGGGTTGATACCTGTACGAGAATTTCTGTGTTTAACTTCGAATTTACCAAATCCAGGAATATCTACTTTACCACCGTTTTGAAGAGTATTAGCGATTGTATTGAAAACTAGTTCTACAGTTTCAGTTGCACTTTTTTTAGTAACGCCTGTTTGTTCAGCAACGATATCAACTAAGGCTTTTTTGTTTAATGTATCAGTCATTTTATTTACCTCCCTATGACTCACTCATATTATTATACTTATAATTATTCATTATTCAATAACTTATTAATTGTTTTAAATCCTTTAATAATTCCTTCAATGTGAAAGCATTTATGCCCTTAATACCACAGGCATTCGCATGCCCCCCTCCTTGATATTTATTGGCAATTTCATTGATTTTAAAGGCTTTTTTACTGCGAAGTGAAACATCATATGTTCCCTCGTTATTTTGTGTAAAGACAACCCAAATTTTGAAATCATCAACACCACTTAAGTCACTAATAAATGCACGGGCTTTACTAGAAGTGATGTGATATTTATCAAGTTCTTCTTTATCCAAAATTGCATAAGCAAGACCACCATCGAGTATCATCTTTGAACGTAAATATGTGCAGAATTGAAAATCTTCGAATGTTACACTGAAAAGATGCTCATTAATTTCATTGATGTCGATTCCAGATTCGGTTAAAATACTCGCTACTCTTAAAGTTTCTGATGTTGTATTAGAGGTCTTAAAACTTAAAGTATCTGTTAAAAGACCAGAATATAAATAAGTCGCTGCTTCTTTGGAAATTGTTAGATGCTTAAAGGAATCGCTTTTGAAAATATCGACTAATACTTGTGCTGTTGCAGCTGAACTTGGATTAACATAATTATATTTGCCATATTGATCAATAATGATGTGATGATCAATCTTAACTATCTCTTTAGCCATGCTAAAACGTTCGTCGCTAATGCGTTCGGCATTCGCTGTATCTAAGATGATCGCTAAGCTTTGCCTAACTTTATCATCACTAACTTGTTCAACGATTGGATAACGATCATAAGTATCAACACCCATTGCATATACTTCCTTATTCTTAAAATTATCTAAGATAAATTGTTTAAGGCCAAGTTGTGAACCAACAGCATCACCGTCAGGTCTTTGGTGACGGTAAATTGTAATAATTTGGTAATCAGTAATTAAATTGTACAAATCTTGATAATCGTTCATAGTCTATAACCCCAATATTCTTTGCGTATCGCGTGCAATAACAAGTTCTTCATTTGTTGGCACAACAAAAACTTTAACACGTGAAGTCGGTTTGCTTAAGCATACTTCAACGCCACGTGATTGATGATTTAAATCATAATCAATATCAAGCTGAAGTGCTTCTTCAAGGCGCCTTAAAATGCATGCACGAACATGATCGCTATTTTCACCAATACCAGCAGTAAATGTAATTGCATCAACATGGCCTAATTGGACAAAATATCCGCCGATGAAATTGATAACACGATTTGCAAACATATCAATTGCAATATGAGCCTTTAAATTACCCATTTCAGCCGATAATAAGACATCGCGGACATCGCTTGATGCCCCACTAATGCCGAGTAAACCTGATTTTTTATTTAAGATTTCATCCATTTGCGATGCATCACAATCTAATTTCTTCATCATGTGATAAACAACAGATGGATCTATATCGCCACATCTAGTGCCCATCATAACGCCGCCTAATGGTGTTAATCCCATCGATGTGTTTATGACTTTACCACCTTTAATAGCGGTAATTGATACACCATTTCCCATATGACATGTAATTACATTAATATCTTTAATATCTTTGCCCATAATTTCTGCAGTACGTTCACAAACATATTTGTGTGAAGTCCCATGAGCACCATAACGGCGTATCTTATAATCCGAACACCATTCAATTGGCACTGGAAATAAATAAGATTCCGGTTCCATTGTTTGATGAAACGCGGTATCGAAAACGAAGACGTGGCGAATATTTGGCAAAAATTTACAAAATTCTCGATAACATATTAAATGTGCAGGATTATGAAGTGGCGCAAGTTCGGCTAATTCTTCAACTTTTGCTACAACATCTTCCGTTACTTCAACCGATTGATTAAAGTATGAACCACCTTGAACAATACGATGGCCAGCAGCCTCGATTTCATCCAAACTTTGGACAACGCCATAAGATACTAATGATTCCAAAATCTCAGCAATAGCAACATGAACAGTTATAACGCCATCAGTGCGAATATCTTTAACATGTTTTTCGCCTTTATAGTTTAATGTATATAAGGCTTCATCAAAGCCAATTCGTTCGCAAAGCCCAGAAGCTAAAACTTCTTCTTCTGGCATTTGAAAAATCTTAAACTTAAGGGATGAACTACCTGAATTAACGGATATAATTTTTGACATTTTATTCCTCCCTTGTTATTCAATTGATTGTAGTTCAGCGATTAAAGCTTGAATTTCTACATTTTCACTCGAACTATATTTATTAAGAATTGCTTGGCGAGCTTCATAATCTGCAATTAAACCAAGTTTTTCTTCATATTTTTTTAGTGTTTCTAAACTTCGATGAACAGTATCGTTGACAGCGCTCTTTGAAATTTCTAAATCATCAGCAATTTCTTGCATAGATAAATCTTCATTAAGATAACTTTCAAGAATTTCACTTTGTCGTTCAGTTAATAGAGTTCCATAAAAGTCTAATAGTAAAATTTCAGTTTGCCGATTATTGTTCATTCTCTAGGTCCTCAATAATACTATATAAATACAAATCTAAATCGAACGGTTTTAAATCATCCATTGTTTCACCCAGTGTCAAGAACAATACTGGTATATTGATTAAATCTTTAATCGCAATAACAATACCACCTTTGGATGTACCATCCATCTTAGTAAGGATGATACCAGTTAAATCGGTTACTTCATTGAATAAAGTCGCTTGTGATAAACCATTTTGTCCCGTAGAAGCATCTAGAACTAGCCATGTATTATGTGGTGCCCCTTCAATTTCACGGCCGATTACTTTATTCATTTTAGCAAGTTCAGCCATTAAGTTAACTTTGTTTTGAAGACGACCTGCTGTGTCACAGATTAAGATATCGATATCATGTTCTTTGGCATAACGGCAGCCATCAACTAGGACACTACTTGGATCACGATTTTCAACGCCCTTAACGATATCAACATCAAGTTTTTTAGCCCATTTATCAAGTTGTTCAATAGCACCAGCTCTAAATGTATCAGCAGCAACTAAACATACTTTTTTGCCCATATCTTTATACATCTTAGCTAATTTTGCGGTAGAAGATGTCTTCCCAGATCCATTAACACCAACCATTAAGATAACTGTTGGACCATTTTCGTTATAGTTAATTGTTTTGATATCTTCACCATAAATATTTCTTAATGATTCATTTAAGATTCGGAAAATATCATCTTGCGATAAACGAATATGACGTTTAATTTCTTTTTCGAAAGTTTGAACTACTTTATTTGCTGTTTTAAAACCTAAATCAGCTTCTAAAAGCGTTACTGTTAAATCTTCTAAGAATGTATCTTTGTTGATGTTACCATCTTTTGTCAAAATTCTTAATTTAGTTCCAAGCGCTTTATTTGTACTTGCAAAACCACTAAGGTATTTATCACGATCATTTTTCGAGAATTTATTTTTTATACTATCGAATAATCCCATTATTTAACCACCTTATCTTCTTTTTCTGCCATTTCAATTGCATCGAGCAGTTCGACTTTTAACATTTGTGAGACACCACGGTGTTGCATTGTAACGCCATATAAAACATCACATTGAGCCATTGTACCTGGACGGTGCGTAATGATAATGAATTGCGATTTTTCAGCAAATTCTTTAACATATTTCGCAAAACGTTCAACATTTGCTTGGTCAAGAGCTGCTTCTACTTCGTCAAAAACAATTAGAGGAACTGGACGAATCTTCAAGATTGTAAATAAGACACAAATTGTAATTAGTGTCTTTTCACCACCTGAAAATGAGCGGATTGGTAAGACAGATTTACCGGCAGGTTGGACAGTAATGTCGATACCTGTATTCAAAATATCTTCAGGATCTTCAAGAATTAATTTCGCCTTTCCTCCACCAAATAAAGCAACGAAAGTATTGTTCAATTCAGCATTAATTTTATTAAAAGTATCAAGAAATTGTGTTTTCATAATTTGATCCATTTCTTCGATAGCTTTAAGAATTTTGTCGCGAGATGCAATTAAATCATCATAATTCTTTTTGATGAATTCATAACGTTCGTTAATTTCGTTGAATTCTTCCGGCGCATTCATATTTATGTTACCGAGGTTTTCAATTTCACGACGTAATAATGCAACTTCTTCTTTAGCATCTGCAATACGTTCGGCTTTATTGTTCTCTTTTGCATATTCATAGGTCATTTGGTATTCAGATGCTAAACGATTGATATTATTTTCGAGTTGAACATTTAACGCTGATTCTTGTGCAATCATTTGCTTTTCTGACCGTTGAGCTTCATCTAATTGTTTGCGAGTTTGACGAATTTGTTGTTCCTTACGATCGATTTCGCCATTCAGTTTTGCGCGTTCTGCTTTCTTTGAACCGATTGTTGCATTTAATGAATCTCGTTTTGAATAAGCACTATTTAACTCACTCACGATTGAATCGAAGAAATTATTAGTTTCTTCTGATTCGGATTCATTGTTAGGCGAGAGCATATCGTATTCGCCTTTAATCTTTTCGTATTTCGAACGTTTAACATCAACGACCGATTCGAGTTTGGCAATCATGATACGTTTTTCGGTGATATCTGATTCAATCTTGGCTTTTTTGAAGATCAAATCATTATATTCAACAAGTGCCATCTCACTTGATGCACGATAACTTTCTAAATCACGATTAATATTATTAAGTTCGCGTTCGGCTGTAATGATTGATGTTTCATTTTTCACACGACCACCAGTCATCGATCCGCCCTTATGTACAACATCACCTTCAAGGGTAACAATCTTATAAGTGTAATTGATTAAAGAACTTAGTTTATTAGCGTTTTCTAGATTATCTGTAACTAAGACATTCCCCAATAAACTATCACTAACAATGTCATATTCACTAGCGCAGTTAACAAAATCAGCAGCAACGCCAATATAACCTTCGGTATTTTCGGCAATAATTAAAGCATCCTTACTAACATAACGTCTTTTTAAAACAGTACATGGTAAGAAAGTTGCACGGCCTGAACGATTACGTTTTAAAAATTCAATCGCATTACGAGAACTTGCTTCATCCTTTGCCACAATATGGTAAATTGAACCTGCAAGCGCTGTTGAAATTGCTTCTTCATAACCTTCTTCTGCATGAATTTCTTGGCCAACAACTCCCATAATGCCACCAAAACTACTCTTATTTTCAATAATAGCCTTAACGCCGGCTTGAGCATGAGATGAGAATGGATCCTTTAATAAATTATTGAGAACTTCACGACGATTTTCTAATTTTCTAACCACACTAATTGTTTCATCTTTCTTTAGGGATGCATCTGCTAAACCTAAAGCAATTTCTTCAAGTTTTGTGTTGAGCATTTCAATATCGGCGTTGTACTCGTTAAAGCGTTTTAAACGGTCTTCATATTCAATCTTCGCTTCTTCTAAAAGACCACGCATATTTTCAATTTTTTCTTTTGTTGAACCAATTTCAATGCTGTATTTACGCTTTTCATCGATTTCAACTTTACGTTTTTCTAAGATTTGAATTTCATTGATTGTCTTATATAAATCATCTTGTAATTTATTTAATTCATTTTCTAAAGTACGAACTTGTTCTTTAGCTTGCACATTATTGTTTTCGTGAACTTGAATAGTTGCTTGATGCATTGTGATACGTGTATCAAGATCAAACATTTGTTTGCGATATTCTTCTAGTTGTTCATGCAACAATGTAATTTCATCAACTAAAACACAAATTTCAATCTCTTGTAATTTAGCCTTCTTTTCACGATATAACTCAGCTTTATGAGCTTGGCGCTTTAATGGCGAAACTTGACGTTCAAGCTCATTTAAAACGTCATACGTACGATCTAAGTTTTCTTTGGTTGTTTTTAAACGACGGATTGATTCATCTTTACTTTTTTTATAACGCGAAACACCTGCTGCTTCTTCAAAAATAACACGTCTTTCACTCGGTTTAGCTTCTGCAAAAGAGACAATATTGCCTTGCGAAATTAATGATAACGAGTCTTTGCCAAGTCCGCTATCAAGAATTAAATCAACGACATCTTTAAGACGTACATGATTACGATTAATTAAATATTCTGCCTCTTGGTCAGTATTGTAGATACGACGCGTAACTTCAATTTCATCAAGAACACTATGCAAATAGCGATTTGTATTATCAAAAACAAGTGTTACCTCTGCCATGTTTTGAGGTTTGCGATTTTCACTACCTGAAAAAATGACATCAGTCATTTTTTCACCACGTAATGATTTTACGCTTTGTTCGCCCAAGACCCAACGAATGGCATCTGAGATATTTGATTTACCACAACCATTAGGTCCAACAACGCCAGTAACACTATTTTCAAAATTAATGACAACACGATCTGCAAAGGATTTAAAACCTTGCATTTCGATTCGTTTTAGGAACATTTCAATCCTCCTTGAATTCTCTTAATTATATCAAAACATCAGTTCTATATAAAGGATAAAAGACAATTCAAGAGCAAGTTCTGTAATGAAAAAGTGAGAATCAGAAATTGATCCTCACCTTAGTTTTATTCAGTTTTAATTTTTTGATTAGTGTTTTAATTTCGTTGGACTTTTCATCAGTGAATCGGAAGAATTGACCAATTTGCTTAAAATCAGTATGTGTTAAATTTGTTTCATCTTCTTCGATTTCGTAAATATTATGATGATTAATAATCTTGAAAACGCGTTTCTTTGTATCGATTAAAGAATAATGATGATTTGGATTCAATCCTTCATTCAAACCCTCGACAAGCGACGCTTTAAGATACATCAAATTTCGTTTACCATAAGCATACAAATAGATTGGTGGTAAAGGCATATGATTCTTTTTGTAAAAATTGATCAAATGTTCAATTTGAATATCGTTTAATTCGCTGCTTAATAAAATAACTTCAGCGCCCTTCTTCAATAACATATCGATCGCTGCATGATTTGCGATATTTAAATTGTAATATGTATACATAGCACCTTTATTAACACCACCAAGTTCAGAAGCCATATGAATATGCTCGTCTTCAATATATTTTGAGCATTCGTTAATATTATCTTCACGATAAATTAAACCATGCTTTATTGCAAAATTATAATCATTACTAATAATCAAAGATTCTTCACGAACCGATTCAAGAGAAGATAATTGTTCAATGTTGTTAACCTCAAAACAATAAGGCTTAAAGCTATATAAATTTGATTCCAATCGTTCATTTTCGAGATAAATGAATTCTTTTTTATCATTGGTTCTAATATCAGTTAGTGTTTGATATGCTTGGCGACGCAATTCATTTAATTGACTAATCGCTATAAAAATATCATCAACTTGTCCTTCAATATGTTCGATCTCGAAAGCTGTATCCTTTGTTTTTGAAAGCTGATCCACTATCTTTTGATATGTTACTGGCGCTTTTTTTGCTGTTTCAAGTTTAAATTCTGAAAAAACTTCAATTTCGTGTTTACCATCATTAACTTTTAACATGAATGGTTCACCAAGTTTGGCTTTAAATGAAACATAAATACCAACTTTACGATAAAAAGGATAATCATTAATTTCTTTATTTAATAAAATATCAGTAGTTTTTAAAACTAAAGCATTCTTATTAATAAATTCAGGATAATCAATTTGGATAATCGTATTTTTGTCAGCGTGATTCACCAATAGCCCTTTGACATAAATTTTATTCGCTACGATGCCATATTCATCTTTGCCATCAATGATTCTTAGTCCATCGCCTTGATTTAGGCTAACATCCAATTTTATAGTTAGTTGGTGTTTATGATAACTTAATACTTTACCAATTTTAATGCCTTGATGATTTGGCCTTACTTGATTGAAAATGTCATGTGAACTTGAATGGAAAGCGTAGCCCGAAGTAAAACCACGGTTAAACAACAACTTCATTTCATCAAGTTTTTCTTTTGTAATTTTATATGGTTTTTTTGCATAATATGCATCAATTGCTTCACGATATAAACGTGTTAAAAGTCCAACATATTCAGGACGTTTCATGCGTCCTTCAATCTTAAGTGATGCAACACCACTATCAATAATCAATGGTAATTCATTAATTGTATTTAAGTCTTTCGGACTTAACAAATATTCTTCTTCCAAATCAACAGTTCTGTCTTCATCTTCATCGAATAATTTGTATTGAAGGCGGCAACATTGGGCACACATACCACGATTACCCGAACGGCTTTGAAGAGCTGATGACATTAAACATTGACCGCTATAAGAAATACATAGAGCACCATGAATAAAGACTTCAGTTTCAATGCCACTGTGGCTAATTAAATCAATAATTTCAATCGGGGTTTCACGTGCCAGAACAACACGTGCTAAACCTAAAGACTTTGCAAATTTAGCACCTTCTAAATTATGGATGTGCATTTGTGTTGAAGCATGCAATTCAAGGTTTGGCAAATGTTGACGACATAGATTAACTAAACCTAAATCTTGAACAATTAATGCATCAACACCTATTTCATGTAAAAATTTAGCTTCTTTAAAAGCAACTTCAATCTCGTCTTCAAGCAACATTGTATTCATTGTGACATAGATTTTAACGCCATAAAGGTGTGCGTATTTTACAACTTCAATCATATGTTCATGATCAAAGTTATCCGCAAAAACACGCGCACCAAAACTCTTACCACCTAAATATATAGCATCAGCACCATTTTTTACAGCAGCATAAAATGCATCAATGGAACCAGCTGGAACCAATAGTTCAACTTTATTCATCCTTAAACTCCAACGCTAGGCCACCTAAACTCGTCTCTTTTAATTCTGGTGAAATCTTTTTACCAGTGTAGTGCATAGAATTGACAACCATATCAAAAGTTACAAGGTGATCACTGATGGCCGTTAAATTCTTACTTAGTTTATAAGCATTGAAACTACGCATAATTGCAACAGCATTTCTTTCAATACATGGAATAATCACAAATCCCATGACTGGATCACACGTTAATCCTAAATGATGTTCAATGCCGATTTCAGCAGCGTATTCAATAATGTGTGTATCAGCACCTTCTAAGTAGCTAATCATCGCGCTTGCCATTGCACACGCTGTGCCAACTTCAGCCTGGCAGCCACCCAATGCACCGGAGATACTGGCGTTTTGTTTAATAATGTTTCCAAAAATACCGCCAACTGCCATAGCTTCTAGTAATTTATCTTTAGATTTTTTGATATCTATATAGTAATAATACATTAAGGCTGCAACAATGCCGCATGAACCTAATGTTGGTGCTGTAGAAACAATATGTCCTAATGCATTTTCTTCAGCAGCTGCATAAGCATAAGACATAATTTTAAGTTCGTCATCATTATTAGCAATACCCTTCTCATACATACCCTTTGCATGATGAGTAACTTTTAATTTTTGATTCAAAATTCCTTCATTTTGAAGACCACGATTAACACTGTCAATCATAACATCAAAACTAGGGCTTAATTGTTCTTTGATATTAGGCTCATAATGTTCTACATATTGCCATAAATCACAATGATGTTCTTCGAGGAAATTTTTAATTTCAGAGAAATTTTTTTCAGGATAAAATTCGACATTATCATCAGTTTCTTTTTCTTCGATGTGGATTGAACCACCACCAAGTGATTCAGCATGCCACGTCGCAACTAATACGCCATTTTTATACCCTTTAAAAATCATTGAATTTCGTTGATTGTCAAATTTGTTGTCAAAGATGAATTCAGCGCGTCCTTTTAAAATTTCTTGAATAATTGAATCGGTATGATGGCCCTTGCCTGTCAAAGATAGAGATCCATATAATTCAACAATGTATTTATCTAACAAACCAAATTCTTTTAAAAACAATTCAGCCGCTCTAGCTGGCGCGATAGTATGTGAACTACTTGGACCATGTCCAATTCGATAAATATCTTTAATAGAATTCATGATTACCTCCTCGTGATTTCTATAATGAATAATTCGAGTCTTAACTTAGAATCGATGTTTGAATTTGATTTTAATTCTTGATCTAGATCAGACAAATCACTAAGCATTTTCAAAAAATCCGCATTGTCAAAACGATGAATAATTTCAAGCGTTTTAATAATTCGATATTCATTGGCTTTCGTTATATCTTTAATTTGTCGCGATGTCATATGACAATCATTGAGATAACTGATTTCATTTAAAAAACGTAATTGGCTTGCAATGATTGCCACTAAATATTGTGGTGCAATATTATTGGCGTAGAAATCATTTAAAACCAATAATGCCTGATTCATATTTTTTGAAAATATTGCATCAGTTAACTTAAAAACATTTTCTTCGAACGGAATATCAACCAAGGCATTTAATGCTTTTTCATCAATTGGTTGACCATATAAATGCAATTTTTCAACATTTTGTTTTAGCAAATATAAATCTTCTTTAGAATATTCTATTAGAGACTTTGTAATAGCCGGATTTAATTTTAAACCTGAACGATGGATCAAATTTAAACCATGATTATAATAATCATCATATTTCATCGATTCAAAACTAAATGTTTGACAACAATTTGCAAGTTTTTTGCTATATTTACTGTAATTATTTAAAGAGTATTCATAAGAATACATAATCAAATCGACCAGCGGATTAGCATTATTTAAATATTCGAACAAATTTTTTATCGAATTAGCTTGCGACCCTTCTTGGCCTTTTTCTAAAAATAAAGGATTTTTAAATAAGACACACTTCTTTTCGCCAAAGAAACTAATTGTATTGCATTCTTCAAGGATATCGCCAAGATTAAAACTTGCATTAGAACCATCGTATTCTATGATATTCTCCTTACTAGCTTCACTTTTTTTAATTAGCTCTTTAACCTTTGCACGAATCGAAAATTCGTCTTTACCTTTAACTAAATAATTCATCACTTAATTATAGCAAATTCACCATTTGAACATACGATAAATCGCAAAAGATTTGTAAATATAAAACTTATATCACCACATTCATTAGTACTAAGCATTTTAATACCATATCGATTTAACTTTTCGATAACATCATGATGAGGATGACCATAACGT
>JAHHTG010000029.1 GCA_020024765.1 Thomasclavelia sp.
TTGTATAGCTTAGTTCATAAATCAATGTGTCCAGGATTCTGGGTACATATCATAATGGTGGGGATTTTTATTGTTTAACATAAAAAAGCACTTAAGTAATATAGCTTAAGTGCATAAATTTTATAAACCTAGTAATTGTTTTTTCTTCTTTTCAAATTCTTCTTCGGTAATGGTGCCACGATCTAACAATTTCTTATATTCACGTAGTTCATCAACTAATCCAACATGGGGTTCAACCGGTTCGATAACTTCCGGTTCTTCCTCTTCTTCAAAAATTTCTTGAACCGTTGAGAATTCATCATTCGATTCATAGTGTTCTTTTTCATCTTCTTCAATTTCAACAACTTCAACTTGATTATATTTTAATAAAAAGCAATCAAGCATAACGAAATGGAACATTGGGATTACCAAACACAAAACCGCATAGACAAATTCAAAACCATCAAAGATTTTATAGTTACGTTTAGCAGCTAATTTCTTTAATTGCGAAGCCATTAGGAATCCCCAAACAGCAACGTATGGTGGGAAGAAAAAAGATATTAGAACTTGCGCAACTGGCGACATATTTTCACCAGTTTGTTCATTCATATATTTAGTCACCCGATATTCCCAAATAAAGAAGTAAATTCCAAACGTGAAAAACATCAAGAATGCATCAACCAGAATGGTTTGACTATTAAATTTTTCATTATTGCCATTTAAAGCATAACGATTCTCATCCATTTTTTAATTTCCTATTCTTATTTAATTTTACTGATAGTTCTAATTGTACCATCAATATATGTGACATTAATTGTGTCGCCCACATTCAAGAATGCAACAACTTCTTCATTACCTTTGCTTACCGTTAATTTATAACGATTAGTTTCAGTGTCTTCGATATAAACATGAGTTTCACCACCACTTGTAATGAAACGAATCGAACCAATTGTAATGTTGCTTTCAATTAAGTTATTGTTTTCTGGAAGAACAGCTTGTTCACCAATGAAATTTGCTTTTAAGACTTCCAAACCTTCATCCATCGAAACTGCTTCCACTTTTTGATAGTCAGCAGCATCAACCATGGCATACATCTTGATTAAGCCAGCATCATCCTTTAACGCCATTAAGTAAGTTGGTTTGGAATTAACGTTAACTAAAATCGGGAAAGTTGCATGATAACCATAGTTCTTAACGTGGCCCATTGCTGAATTCATTGCGGAGATTTCGTTAGCACCCGCTGAATTAATCTTTAAACCTTCGTGTGTTCTTAAGTTAACTAAGATAAATCCTAAGTTAGCTGCATCAGAGTTAGCTGAAGTTAAACCAGAATAAATCCAAATATCGCCGTCTTTTTCAAGATAGTTATAACCTTCAGATGTAACAATCACATCTTTTTGACCAAAAATTGAATTTAAGAAGCCATCTTTGTACATACCATGGTTATTAACTTCTTCAATGACTAACTTTTCAGGATAAATACGGTCAACCCAAGTTGGTGCTTCAAGTGGATCATCATAATATGTTGAATCACCTGTGATTGGATCAAAAATTACGACGCCATCAACGCTTGTAAGAGTTTCAATACCTTTATGAGTATAAGTTGTACAAATATACCATGGGTGACCTTCTTCATCAATTTCAAATGAAGGCTTACCAAAAATTTTGGTAGGATAATCTAATTGTAATTTACGTGATAAATTTTCATTGAATAAAGCAGATGGCACATAACGCATACCATCTAAGCCTAAATCTTTAAGTTTTACTAGTTCTGCTTCACCAGTTGTTGAGTTAACGGTAATATATGCAGGGATACCTTCATCGCGATTCAAAAAATATTTTAAAACATCAGCATATTCGAGTGGTGTCACACGATATACACTATCCTTATAAGATATTTGTGTATATTCCGGACTTACTTCAAATTGCGAAACAAGCTCTGGCATTTGGCCCATAACACGATCGCCTAGCGCAAGCGTTGAATCACGATCGATGATTGCTGTCTTTGTAAAATCAACTTCTTGAATTTCTTCAAAACCAACTTCTTCAACCGCAATACGTTGATAGTATTGATCTGCGATGAAGAAAGGCGAGAAAACCACATTTAAAATTAATCCACCAAAAACAATTAATAAAACCGCTGTGATACCAATCTTTGCTAAACGCTTATATGCGCGCTCGCCAATCATTGAATTATTGTACGCAACAATTAAAAGTAAAGTGATTAAAATCCCAAAAGTTACTAAATAGAAAACTGCACGCATACTGTGCCAGTTTACTGGTGGATGAGCAATATAAATTGCTGCTGCAATGACTAGTAAGCCGACAATTAAACAAATAAAGAATGTTTTGTATCGTGGCTTAGCCGGACGTTTAAATTTTGCAGAAAAGTTTTTTGGTTCCATATTTGGAATACCATTAAAATCAAATTGAATCATAATTACCTCGATTCTTATGCAACTTTGTCAATAAGAATAACAATTACACCACCTAGTAAGAACGCTAAAAGTGAAGTAATAATTAAAGGCATTGTGAAAGTTGCGCTTAATGTTTGTTTTACAAGAACTAATGTGCTTGCAACAATTAATCCTAAAAGGAAACTGTGCGTACCATCTTCACTCTTTTTAAGAGCAATTGATAAGACCTTAGCACTTAAAATAATACCAAGCAAAATACCTACTGCCATAAAACCAAGTGGTAATATTACATCAATTCTAAACGTTAGAACATTTGCTAGGTAGGTTTTGAAAATATAGTAATAGCCCAAAATTAATAGCACCATTGAACCACTTACACCTGGCATAAACATTGAGAAACCACCAATAACACCCATTACCAATGATGTTAGCAATAAAGTCAATGAAAGTGATGGAATTGCAGGGTTGTAATTACTTTCGCCTGGATTTAATAATTCAAGCGCAAAAACAATCGCAACACCAACAGCAAAGGCAATCCAGTGAACTTTAGCTCCGTGCATTTCTTTTTTCATGAAAACTGGAATCGAAAAAGCGATCAAGCCAATGAACCAATACATGGTAGGGGTTGGCGCTACAGCAAATAAATATTCAAGCACTTTTGCAAATCCAACCAAACCAATTGCAGCTCCAAGTAATACTTGCAACAAGAAAACGACATCTTCCTTAAAATTTGGATTCTTTTTAAATTTTAAAACGCCAGGAATTGCTTCCATAATTCGATCAAAGATGCCAAGTAACACCATCATTGTGCCACCCGAAACACCCGGAATAACATTTGCAATCCCAACGGCAATACCGCCAATAATGTTTTTAATCATAAATACCTCATTTCAATCCATAAATGAATTAACGTTATTTTAACATATATCTCGATAATGATATATCAATTAATTACGCAAAACATTACTATTTAAGCTCTGAATGTGAAATCTTTGTGAATTATATCATTATTTAGCACTCTCCTATTGACTCTGCTAATTATAGTGTTAGTATATAAGTGTAGTTAGAAAAAGAAACTAACCACACGACATAAATATGTTCATAAAAAGGAGTGATATAAATGAAGTTTATGCCTAGCCATTATGGTTTATTCAATGAACTTGATGATCTATTTAGTGATCCATTCACAAAATTCAGTAACTCTATTATGAAGACCGATGTTCGCCAAGTCGACAACAATTACATCTTGGATATTGAACTTCCTGGATATAAGAAGGAAGATGTTCAATTAAACTTGGACGGCGGATATTTGAACATTAGTGCTAAACATGAAGTTAATGACGAAGAAAAAGACCAACAAGGTCAAATCATCCGTCAAGAAAGAAGTTTTGGTACTTGCCAACGTAGTTTCTATGTTGGTGACTATCTAGAAGCCACTGATATCAAAGCTAAGTTTGATAATGGTATTTTACAAATTACTTTACCATGTGAAACACAAAAACAAATCGAAACTAGTCAAAACATCATGATTGAATAAAACCCAATATAATCTAAATAGCCCTCTTTCCCATTGGCAAAGAGGGCTATTCTTATGATTATAAATCTTTAAATCATTAGAATTAATTCATTTCTTTTATCGTTTTTTATCAGTTAGAGCCGCAACTCTTAATTTTAATTTAGCTAAATTTTCTTCACCACTATCTTTTAAAGCCGAAGAAATAATATGAGCAATTTCTACAAAGTCTTCTTCAAGATAACCTTTTGTTGTCATTGCAGCCGTACCTAAACGAATACCACTTGTTAAAGCTGGTTTCAATGTATCAAAAGGAATCATATTCTTATTGCATGTAATATTGATTTTATCTAGAATCTCTTCCGCATCTTTACCACTAATACCGAAAGAAGACATTACATCGCACATTAATAAGTGATTATCAGTACCACCAGTTACAATTCTTAATCCATCTTCTTTTAAAGTTTTTGCAAGGGTTTGACAATTATCGATAATTTGTTTTGCATAATCTTTAAAGCTTGGATCAAGCGCCTCATAGAAACATTGAGCTTTACCTGCGATGACATGCATTAATGGTCCACCTTGCATACCGGGGAAAACATTGCGGTCCAACGCTTTGGCGTATTTCTCCTTGCATAAGATAATTCCACCCCTTGGGCCTCTTAAAGTTTTATGGGTCGTTGAAGTTACGAAGTCAGCATAAGGCACCGGTGACATATGAAGGCCTGCAGCAACGAGTCCAGCAATATGTGCCATATCAACCATTAAATATGCACCAACTTCATCAGCTATCGCTTTAAACTTCTTAAAATCAATTGTGCGCGGATAAGCGCTAGCACCGCAAACAATTAATTTTGGTTTACATTCTTTTGCAATTTTAAGAATTTCATTATAATCTAAACGCTCGGTTTCTTTATTGACACCATAAGATACAAAATTATAAAGACGTCCTGAGAAATTTAGTTGATGGCCATGTGTTAAATGTCCTCCGGCATCTAAATCCATACCTAAAACTGTATCCCCAGGATTTAAAATTGTTAGATAAACTGCCATATTGGCTTGAGATCCAGAGTGCGGTTGTACATTAGCGTGTTCAGCGCCAAATAACTTACATAGGCGTTGTCTTGCTAAATCTTCTACAATATCAACATATTGGCACCCACCATAATAACGTTTACCAGGATATCCTTCACAATATTTGTTTGTTAAAATTGAGCCAACCATTTCATTAACTTCTTTTGAGGTAAAGTTTTCCGATGCTATTAACTCGATATTGTGATTTTGACGTTCTTGTTCAAGTTCAAGAATTTTTAATAGAACTTCATCTTTCATGATTTATCCTCCGTTGATTATTTATTTCCTTAATTATAACTTATATTTAAATTTCAAAAGATATTTAACATCATCATTATCAGTGAAACAATTAGTTTTAATTTACTTAAAGATAATATTTCAGAAATTTTACATTTTGTTGATATTTTCTAAGCAATATTATATAGATAAAATAAAACGGATGTTCCTATTCAATTTAGAAAACATCCGTTTATAGAATTAAAATAATTATTAGTATTGATGTAAGTTCTTATCGATACGTTCAAATTTTTGTGCAACATTTAATGCATGGTCATTAATACGTTCATAATAAGTAAATAATCGTGAGAACATAACACTCAACTCAGAAGTTGTTTGCTTATCCTTAAGTTTATCAATTTCTTCAAGTCGCCATACATGTGTACGTGCGTGGTAATCATAATTCTTTTGCCATGCTAACTCAGCATTATTAACGCAATGTTTCATTTCTTTAATTGAATCTAGCATCATATCAATGAAACTAAAATCGCTTTCAGCAAACTTTAAGTGGCGATAAACGTTTGCTTGTTTTTCAATGCTTACAGCATAGTCGGAGATACGTTCTAAATCCACAAGAATCAAAGCATAAGAACTCAATGCATCAGACACATTGATGTTTAAGCGTCCTTCCGCCAATACATTTGCAATATAATCATTAATTTCAACATCCAAGTCATTAACGTGCTTTTCACGAATCATAATATCTTCATGGACTTTTTCATTATAGCCCTTAAATTGTTTGAAGGAATCATAAACATTATCATAGGCTAATTTACGCATATATAAAACGCTGTTTTCAACTTGTTGAATATTAATAGCCGTCGAACCAAATGCTCCAAAACTATGACTATTAACTTGAAGATTTGTAACAGTACGATCTTCTTTTTCGCCTTTTTCTGGTAAAATCTTTTCAGATAATTCCGCAAGTTTTTTACCAAACGGAATCAAAATAATTGTCGTTACCACATTAAAGATTGTGTGCATATTGGCAATTTGTGCTTCTGGATTGGCTGGTGTCATATCTTCAACGAAAGATGTTAAAGGCGTTGTCATGCAAATAAATGTGAACAAAATCGTACCAACCATATTAAATGCTAAATGAATAATTGTCGCCTGCTTAGCTTCACGATTTGTACCGATTGAGGCTAAGATTGATGTAATACAAGTACCGATATTTTGACCAAATAGTACATAAACTACACTATCAAGCCCAATCACACCTGTTGAAGCCAATGCTTGTAAAATACCAACAGATGCCGACGACGACTGAATAATCGCCGTAAATACTGCACCAACCGCAATGCCCACAAGTGGATTAGAGAAGTTTGTGACAAGGTCAATAAATAATTGTGATTCTCTTAATGGATACATTGAAACACTCATAATATCCATGCCAATGAACAAAATACCAAGACCCGCCATAATCTTAGCGTAGTTCAATGCTTTCGAATTCTTCGAGAAAGTAATTGTTGCTACACCAACAAAAGCTAGGAATGGTGCCAACATTCCAACATCAAGGGCAATCAATTGTCCTGTAATTGTTGTACCAATATTGGCACCCATAATAATCCATACTGCTTGGTAGATGTTCATCATACCGGCATTAATGAATCCAACAACCATGACTGTCGTTGCACTTGAAGATTGAATCACAGCAGTGATTAATGCACCCATGAAAATACCCATAATTGGATTCGATGTGATTTTTTCAAGGATTGATTTTAATCGATCACCGGCTGCAGCTTCAAGACCACTACTCATCATTTGCATACCATATAAAAATAATGAGAGTCCTGCAATTAAGCCTAAGAATACATCAAATGTCATATAACTCCTCCATCTTAAAAATGAGATGATATCGAATTCATTTTAATATAAAAGAATCTCTTTAATCTAGTATAACTAATCTAAAATAATTATGTAAGCGCTTAATAATTTAACTTTATTCAATTATTGGTTTTTTATTATTTTTATTGCATCATTTTAGCCAAATCCGACAGCAAAACCACTAAATATTTGTTACAATTAAAGAAAGATGAGGGAAACCTCAAAAAGGAGATTGAATATGAAAAAAGATAGAAAGGTTGTACTAGTTGGTACTGGTGCAGTCGGAATGAGTGCCGCCTACTCATTCTTAACTACTGGCGGAATTCATGAACTTGTATTAATTGATATTAATCAAGATAAAGCAGAAGGCGAAGCAATGGACCTACAACACGGTCTTCCATATGCTCCACATAATATGATTATTCGTGCCGGCGATTATAGCGATTGCGCCGATGCTGAAATGGTATTAATTACTGCTGGTGTTCCACAAAAACAAGGTGGACAAACTCGTCTTGAATTAGTTGAAGTTAATACACGTGTTGTTAAGAGTATCACTGAACAAGCTATGGCTGCTGGATTTGATGGTGTCTTTGTAATTTCTTCAAACCCTGTTGATATCATGGCATATGTTGTTCAAAAAGTTTCAGGTTTACCTGCAAGTCGTATCATCGGTTCTGGTACAATCCTAGATACTGCACGTCTACATTTCTTCATTGGCCAATACTTAGGTGTTGCACCAAAGAATATCCATGCTTCAATTTTAGGTGAACATGGCGATTCTTCATTAGTTTCTTGGAAGAATGCTTACGTTGGTAGCAAGAACATCATCGAACTATTTGAAGAAACAGGCCGCGACTTAGCTGACCTTGATGAAATTTATCATAAAGTTCAAAGAGTTGCTTATGAAATTATTGAACGTAAACGTTACACTGACTATGGTATTGGTTTATCACTTAACCGTTTAGTTAGAGCTATCTTAAATGATGAAAGAGCTATCTTAACTGTATCAAGTTATCAAGATGGCCAATATGGACACAAAGGGTTCTATATTGGTGTACCTTCAGTTGTTACTAGACAAGGTATCGCTGAAATTATTAAACTTAAATTAGATGAAGCTGATCAAGCTAAATTTGATGCAAGTTGCGAAACATTAACTAAGATTATTAAAGAAATCGTTGATCCAATCTTAGCTGAAAAATAATAAATTCTATCAGCCCATAATAAAAGCTATTAGTTACCAAATTTTGGCTAGCTAATAGCTTTTTATTTATGCTAAATATTTATTTTGCTAAGTATAAATAATAGTCATTAATTAGTTATTTGTTAGATTATAATCATTTAAAATCGCATTAACTGTGTTTATAAGCTCATCTATAGCTTCTATTTTCTTTTCGAAGGTATCAATACTATCAATACTTTCCGACGCTAGAATCATGACTTTACGGTATTTAATGAAGTGTTCTTGCTTTCACAATATCATTACTTGCAATACATTCCTTCATCAATATATTGCGAAATCTAAATAAAATTAAAAAGCATTGTCTTACGACAATGCTTTAGATTTCTAATTATATTAATTAGCAGTTTTTGCAAAGGAATAAGCTTCCAGCTAAAGTTAAAGCTAAAGCGCCCCATTGTGCAGTTGAACTCATACCTAATGATAAGTAAAGAACAACCATGCAAACGATCATAACTAATACAGAAATTAATTTGTTAATAACAGCTTTTGGCATTTTAATTTACCTCCTAGAAACCTAATCCCATAGTGATTAAGATGTAACCTAAGATACCAACTAAAGTAGATTGGATAGCGTTGTATACACCAGTAACCTTAAGGATTTCACCTTCACGTCCGTCTTGACCAGATACACCTGTACCTAATGCACAGTTAGCTGGAGAGAATGAGTTAGATAATGAAGATGCAGTAGTTTGTTGAGCTAAGATAATAGCTGGAGAAATCTTTAATGCATCTGCTACAGAGTATTGTAAACCTGTGAATAAGATGTTTGAAGAAGTTCCTGAAGATGTTACGAAACCACCTAATAAACCGATGAATGGTGCTAATAGAGGGAAGAAGCTTCCTGCAACGTTTGCGATACCGTAAGCGATGTATTGAGTTAATCCACCTTCTGTCATTAAGATAGCCATCATAGTCATAGGGATGATTGTAGTTGTAGAACCGATTGATTGTTTAACAGTCTTTAAGAATGAAGTCTTCATAGCGCCTTCTGGTAACATACCAAGAGACTTGTAGCAAAGAGCAGCTAATAATGAAGATACAACAATTAGAGTACCTGGAGTAGTTAAAATCTTTAATGCAGAGTATTTACCAACAGCAGCGTTAGTGAAACCTGTAGCTAAAGAGTTTTCAGGGAATGCTAAACCGATCTTGAATGCATCTACTTCTAATGCAGCCTTAAGAGGCTTGATTAGGTAAACTGCGAATACAACAACGATTAAGATTAAGTAAGCAGAGAATGCTTTGAAGAATTCACCCCAAGTAGTTTCAGCTTCTGAAGATTCAGTAGAAGTTGTCTTGTACATAGGAAGTTTAGGTAATACTAATACACCAGCGATTAGACCAGCAGCACCAGCTACGAAACATCCAACATATGGAGAAACTGCACATGTACCGATCATTGCAGCACCCATTACGATAGATAAGAATAGAACAGCTGCAGTACCTTCTTTGAATGCACCAGCAACGTTATTAGTAACTCTCTTACCATAGTTGTGTAGGATACAGAAACCAACGATTAGACCACCGAATGCGATGAAAATTGAACCCCAGAATGCAGTTAAACCAGGATAGAATTGTTCAACTGGTGAGTTTTGGATTAATACTGAGTAAGATGATCCTAGAGAACCGAAAGTGATACCCCAAGAGTGACCTAGTAATGCAGTGATACAAGATACTAGTGGATCAAATCCTAAACCGATTAATAATGGTGTAGCAACAGCTACTGGAACACCGAAACCACAAACACCTTGGATGAATGTAGGGAATGCCCAACCTAAGATTAATAATTGAAGAATACGGCTACCGTTAGTCATTTCAGTGAACTTATTAGCGATAGTCTTGAATGCACCAGTTGAATCTACTAGGTTATACATGAACATAGAGCTCCAAATGATGAATAGAACGAATAGTGTAGACCAGAAACCTTTAACTGTACCAGCAGCTAATACTTCTGGACCACCTTTGAATACTAAGCAAACGATAGCACCAGTTAATACCCACGCGATAATACCTGAACGTGCACCGCTAACTTTGAAAGCTAACATAAGAACTAAGATTACAACAACTGGTAACAAAGCTAATAGCCAAGTTAACACGCTCATTGTAGGAAGTCCTTGTGCTGCTAACATTTCAGCAACATTAAACATGTACTTCTTCCTCCTTGAATTGTTAATGTATTCAAATTATAGCATAGGGATTTTAATAGAAACAACAAATATGTGAATTATGTGATTTTGCTCGATATTATACCATGAAAAAAATTGACCTCTCAGTCAATTTCCTTAGCTATTATAACACTCAAAACCTCATGAAAAGGCGCTTACATGAAGTTTTCATAATTTTCATTGATTTCTTGTGTTAAATAATTAACTTATCATATAAACTCATTTTATACGACAATTAACCCTTAAACAAGCCATATTAGCCCTAAAACATTGTATAAATAGCGCAATTAAAGATGTTATATAATGTTTCATCACATAATTTCGCGTAAATCATGTGACAAAGTTTGAGTGTTATTTACTTATCCTTTATCTTTTCAACGATTGGTTTCATAATCCAAACGCCTAGTGCAATAAATGGCATAATCAACCAGCCAGATAGAGACATCATACTAATGGCACCAAAAACTTCGCCTATATTAGCACCATAAATTCCTTGAACACCTACACCTACAAGAAAACCACCCACAATATAAGATAAGAGGTGTGTTTTAGTTCCAAATCCACGAATTTTGAATTCACCACGTAATAGTGTCGTAAGTACTGTTCCTATCGCAAAACCCAAAATAAGTACGAGTGTAGGATTATCTAATGCCGGTTCTAAAATCTTTTCACTCAAGCCAGTTCCTTCTAAAATCTTAGGTGTATCAATCCCTAACATATATAGGAATTTATAACCAGCCAAACTTAGAGGCATCGCAGTCGCAAAGACTTTTGAATTAAATAAGAAATAAACAATACATAGAACCGCAATAATCGTTACACCAATGACAGGTGTCATTTCGTGCACAAAAGCAATTTTTAATTTTCTTTTCACGATTATTTAGCCTCCTTATGATAGACAACTTTATAAAACATAAAAATGAGCACACATTGAATGACAATCGCAAGTGGCCATCCAAATAACTCAGGCATATACAATGAACGTTCAGTCATAAATTGCAAGAAAAATTCACGGATTCTAACGCCAAATAGAGAACCCACAAAGAAACTCAGCATTGCAGCAATATAGTCAAATTTTAAGTTGGCTGAATTTCTAATAAACCCTGAACCAGCTGCGCCAGTTAAGGCAATTCCCATCCCAAAAATAACGGCTGCTACCAAGAAATATAAAGAAACTTTCGTTGGCTGTTCTAAATATTTCACATAATCAAACGTTTCTCCCATCGATCCAAAGATAACAATCCAGTTAATCCCAATAGTAGTAATAATGATCATACGAAGAAGTAGCTTTGAAGCTGTGAAATCTTTATTTAAAACTGGTCCACGAATATTACCACTAAAGCTAAATTTTGTACGTGACATAACCGATCCAATTAAAACACCAATTAACAAATTGATTCCAAGTACGGGTTTAACATCACATTCATAACCAAATAGAAAAACAGTAATGGCAATAATTAGATAGGCGATGATTTGTTGTTTTTTCTTGCGACTAATTTTCATAAACACTCTTTTCTCTTCTTGTGAATTTTTGTATATTTATGCACAAATAATTCTTTAGTAATATACTACTCATTAACCACGATTACAACCTTTTTATGTTAAAAAATAATTTGTTTTTTCACAAGTGCTAAAATGGCTTAAATATCGGTTATTTTTGACGAAAATATTACTTTTTCATTAAGTTATTATTAAAATTTCACAAGTTAACTAAAAGAATTATAAAAATAAAAAGCACTACCGAAGTGATATGTACCCAGAATCCTGGACACATTGATTTATGAACTAAGCTATACAA
>JAHHTG010000003.1 GCA_020024765.1 Thomasclavelia sp.
GCATAAAAAATACCCTCCTTACTGGTTTGTCCAGTAAAGAGGGTACATATCATTATCCCGACGTTTTTTATTATTCTTCAACTGGTGCTTTTTCGATAATTTTCTTGCATTTACGTTCGAAATCACGACGTTCCATCATGACAACAGCGTCGCAACCAAGACATTTAATCTTGATGTCAGCGCCCATACGAATGATACGCCAATAATGGCTCTTCTTGCATGGATGGTCCTTCTTCATTTGCACAATATCGTTTAATCCATATCCATCAATCATAATTTAACCCCTTTGGTAATAAGCTTTTAGCACATTCTTGAGCAACATTGCGATTGTCATTGGTCCACAGCCCTTAGGTACAGGTGTAATGATTGAACAATGATCCTTAACTCTTTCAAAATCAACATCGCCACAAAGATGACCATCAACACGGTTAATACCTACATCAATGACAACAGCTTGTTCTTTTACATAACTCTCATCAATATATTTAGGCTTACCCACAGCAACAATTAAGACATCTGCGCGTTTTGCCTTTTCCTTTAAATCAATAGTACGTGAATGGCATAGCGTTACTGTCGCATGTTCAGCCACTAATAAACGCATCACGGGTAATCCAACCAAGTTCGAACGGCCAATTACACAAACATCTTTGCCGTTTAAATCAACATTAGCAGACTTTAGGATTTCCATAATACCTAAAGGCGTACATGGTGCAAAACCATCTTCCCCTAAGAATAGTTTTCCAGCATTATAAGATGTTAAACCATCGACATCTTTTGAAGGGGCAATTAATTCTAGAGCCACCTTTTCTTCGTAATCATATCCACTAGGTAAAGGTAATTGAACCAAAATGCCATCAACAGATGTATCGTTATTTAAACTTAAAATTGTTTCGATTAATTTAGCTTGGCCGGCATCTTCGGCTAATGTGACTAAATTAAACTCGATACCAACAAACTCGCAAGCCTTACGTTTACCTTTGATATAAGATAGTGAAGCTGGGTTTTCGCCAACTAATATCACGCTTAATTTAGGTGTCCGTTTACCTTCGGCTTTTAAAGTTTCAATTTCCTTTTTCAGGTCAACTTTAATATTTTCAGCAATCTCACTTCCGTAAATAACCATGATTATAACTCCTTCGAATCAACCACAATGGTAATTGGGCCATCATTCTCTAACTCAATCTGCATTTCAGCTCCAAAGACACCAGTTTTAACTTCGAAACCCGCTTCTTCAAGAAGATGATTAAAATATTGGTAATCATAATCAGCTTCCGGAGGACGTTTCGCACTAATAAAACTAGGACGATAGCCACGGCTGCAATCAGCCATTAATGTGAATTGCGAGATTGATAGAATTGATCCACCGACTGTCGCTAAATTAAGATTCATCTTACCATTTTCATCATCAAACACTCTTAGACCAGCAACCTTTTTCGCAACTTTTTCAATGTCTTCGTGAGTATCGTCATCCTTAATTCCCACTAGTAACATAAATCCTTTAGCGATTTCGCTATATACTTGGCCATCAATATGGCATTTTGCATAATTTACTCTTTGAACTATTACTCTCATGCCTTACATTATACTATAGAAGCACTCTTAACGGCACTCTTAAAGTATGATAAAATTAATCCATGAATGAACCTTTAGCTTTTAAATTAAAACCTGAAAAACTTGACGATATTATCGGTCAAGAGCACTTAGTTGGTGAGAATGGCATCATTCGAAAATGCGTTAATCAAAAGCGTATCTTCTCAATGATTTTCTTTGGTCCACCTGGCATCGGCAAGACTTCTCTTGCAAAAGTCATCGCCAATGAACTCAACAAACCATATCGTACATTTAATGCAACTACAGGCAATAAGAAAGACTTAGATGCAATTTTTGTCGAAGCCAAATTATCTGGAACTTTAATTCTCATCTGCGATGAAGTCCATCGTCTCAATAAGGATAAACAAGATCTTCTTTTACCGCATATTGAAAATGGTTCAATTATCTTAATTGGAGCCACAACTGAGAATCCATATTTCAGTATTAATCCAGCCATTAGATCGAGATGTCATCTTTTTGAATTAAAAGCTTTAAATGATGACGATATTAAAGAAGCTTTAGATAAGGCAATGGCTAATCCAAAAGGTTTAAATAATGAATACATCATGGATGATGATGCTAAACAATTAATTTGCAATACCGTCAATGGCGATTTAAGATTTGCCTTGAATATTTTAGAAATTTCAGCCATTTCTTGTGAAGATAAACATATTACCGAAGCTATTGTGAAACAATATTGTCGTTTCGTTAATAACCACAGTAGTTCTGATGGTGATGGTTACTACAATCTATTATCAGCTTTTCAAAAGAGCATTCGTGGCAGTGATGTCAATGCCGCTCTTTATTACTTAGGCTTATTAGCTCAAGCCAATGACTTAAAGTCAATTAATAGAAGACTTCTTGTCATTGCCTATGAAGATATCGGTTTAGCAAATCCAGCATTATGTGCGCGCACTATCGCAGCTTGTGATACAGCAGAACGTTTAGGTTTCCCTGAAGCCATCATTCCACTTGGAGTTCATATTATCGATTTGTGTCTTGCACCAAAATCACGAAGTGGCCACGATGCCGCTAAAGCCGCAGAAAAATTGTGTAACACCCACGCCTATGAAATGCCAAAATATTTGAATTTAACACCGGTTAACATTGATACAAAGTATCGCTATGACACTTATGATAAATTCCATCTAATTCAATATCTACCAGATGCGATTAAAGATGTCGATTTCTTAAATCTAGGTCATACGCCTTATGAGAAACAACTTCTTCACAACTATGAAGAACTCAAACGTTTCAAACGAACAAATGATTTAAAGAAACTCTATGGTAAAGATTAACCAATCAATGGGAGGATTAACCTCCCTTTTTTAATGCCTAGGCATACAAAAAGTGAACCCGAAGGTTCACTTAATTAATATTCATAGACGTGATATCTAACACTATAACGAAGTTTTGGATTTAAACTATATTTTTCATTATATGGATCATAAGTGAATGTAACGCTTAAAGTATCGTTATTATCACCTTCAATATCTTGATATAGTTGGATATTATTTTCTTGTTGCTCAAGATAAGCTAAACTGAATTCCTTTGGAATTTCACGATATTTATAAAGATCTTCATTCGCTACTTGTACACCAGATTTTTCAAGAATTTCAAACATCTTCGCAACAATTTTATTTAGTTCATCAATGTTGGCTTGTGGTTCATCGTAATGAATATCATTATGCACATTAATGCCATTGACATTACCATCACGGTCTAAACAGAAATCAACGCTAAGATCGATATTTTTTTCGTAATCAGTATAATAACCCGAAACATAATTAAAATTGCTCATAGCGCCATCGATATCTGGACCATACGTATTCTCAAATCCCATTTCATCTTGAAGATAAGTTTGAAGAATTATTCCATTGGTTTCAATTGCCTCTTTATCAAAGCCATTATTATAGTGAACTAAACCCATGCATTCCGGAATAAACATGCATAATAAACCAATCGTCGGTACAAGCACGACTAGTTTTTGCCACAAACGATAATTTGGCAAATCGATGTGATAGTGATCAGCAATTTCTTTAGCTGCTTTACGAATCTCTTTTGCCGTGTTGCGAATAAGATGCATCGTGCCTTTGCCCTTAGCTGGTTGTTCAATGATGCCAATTGGATGAACATGAATATCATCTAGTTGGTCTAGTGAGTTGATTTCAAACTTTTCTTCATCACTTGAACTATTTGCTTTCTCGACAATATTTAGCCATTTTGAACGAGTTGTGCCAATTCTAGGAACAAGTGCCATCACAATGAAAACCACCATAAAGAATGCAAACCCAACAATCATTAACGCAATATATTTCTCGTCCATATAACCCATTAGGTAGCCATCATAAATCAAAAAGAAGATGAATGTTTCCACAACAAGCGCAATCGCAACAATAAAAGCTGGTATTGCTAAAGACGGCCATAAGTAGTATCTTTTGACAAGCTTTACTTCAGACTTCGTTAAATTATTATCTGACATATTAGTTAATCCCTTCTAATCTATATATCTTCTAAATTATAACATTGATTTAATAAAAAAGGCATAGTTGAAACTATGCCTGCATATCAGTCAAATGACTGTTTAAATCGAATAAAACTTATTTGTCTTCGTATAAATCGTATACTTCACTAGCTGGAGTGTGGTTAGCAATTGCAGCAACCATCTTAGAAAGCATCCAGCCAACTGATAAGACTGTAACTTTATCGCATTGAGCTTTGAATTCTTCTGATAGAGGAATTGTGTTAGTTACAATCATCTTGTCGATAGGTGAGTTTTGGATATTAGTTGCAGCCTTGCCTGAGAATACAGCATGAGTTACTGCAGCGTGAATATTCTTAGCACCTTTTTCTTTTAGTAATGCACAACCAGCAACTAAAGAACCGCCTGTATCACACATATCATCAATTACGATACAGTCTTTACCATCAACGTCACCGATAACATTATTAGCTTCGCAAACGTTAGGTCTTGGACGACGCTTATCGATGATAGCCATTGGAACACCTAATCTGTCAGCTAAGTTACGCGCACGAGTAGTTCCACCATGGTCAGGTGATACAACAACTGTATTGCTTAAGTCTAAGCCTGAGTTCTTGTAGTATTGAGCAATCATTGGGATGCATGTTAAATCATCTGTTGGGAAATTGAAGAATCCTTGGATTTGAGCAGCGTGCAAGTCGATTGTGACAACACGATTAGCACCAGCTGCATCTAGTAAGTCAGCAACTAGTTTTGAAGTGATTGGTTGTCTTGGGCTAGCTTTACGATCTTGACGAGCATAACCATAGTAAGGGATAACGCAAGTAATTTCGCTAGCTGATGCACGTTTCATTGCATCAATCGCAACAAGTAGTTCCATTAATCTTTCAGTAACAGGGTTGCAAGTACTTTGAACTAAATATACTTTTTTACCACGGACTGTTTCTTCTGGTGTTACAAGAATTTCACCATCAGCGAAGTGCTTTACGGAAATCTTTCCTGGTTCTAAATTCAAATAGTTACAGATTTCGCTAACTAATTCTGTACTTGAAGTTAGAGCAAATACCATTGTTTCATTCATTTTATTCTATTTCTCCTTATGAATATATGTGTAACCGCGACCTTCTTTAACGCTTTGACGTGATCTTGCGATTGCCATATCTCCGTCTAAAACGTCATCTGTAATTGTCGAACCGGCAGCTACCAAAACATTAGACCCAATCTTAATTGGGGCAATTAAATTGGAATTAGATCCAATAAATGAGTGGTCACCAATTTCTGTATGGAACTTGTGAGCACCATCATAATTAGCTGTAATAACACCACAACCAATATTTACATCTTCACCCACCGTTGAATCACCTAAGTATGTTAAGTGAGCACAGCGTGATTTATAACCAAATTTTGTGTTCTTAAATTCAACGAAGTTACCAATACGAACATTATCTCCAACTTCACAATTCATTCTTAAGTGTGAATTTGGACCACATGTCACATTTGCGCCAACAGTTGAATCAGTGATACGGCTAGAAAGAATCTTAGTATTCTTACCAATCTTCGCATTATTTAAGTAACTATTAGCGAAAATTGTCGCATCAGCACAAATCTTTGTGTGACCTTCTAGGTAAACATCAGGATAGATTGTTGCGTTCTTTTCAATCACAACATCTGGTCCGATGTATGTTCGTTCTAAATCAATAAAGTTAACACCATTGTTTAAATGGTAGTTATTGATGATGTTACGAAGATGAACATTTAGTTCATAAACATCACGGTTTGTCTTGATAATCTTTGTTTCTTCTTCAGGAAGTGTTACGATTTCAAAACTTAAATCTTTAATATTCACTAAATCACGAATATTTAATTTAATAATTTGTGTATTAGCGATACGGGCATTTGCATGAGCAAACATTGCTTCATATGATGCGCTCTTTAAGTATGGATATAAACCATCCAAGACAATCACATCAGCACTTTCTTCATTTAATGCCTTAACTGCTTCATAAAGTGTTTTAACAACTTCAGCATCAGTTACTGTTAAATCTTCCTTATCCGCAACCACATAGATTCGGTCAAGGCCAGCTTCTTTTAATTCGTGAATTTCGAAGTCAATTAAGTAACGATCAACAGTTGGTTTTAAAGCTAAAGCCAATTTTTCAGTTGTATCTAGTAAAATAATTGCACTTTTCATCAAATTTACCCCTCCAACTTACAATATTTTAACCCATTTCAGACTTTAATAAAAGTTTATTTCAGAATTCTTGCGATTCGGGCAAAATATCCTCGTTTATACATAATAATTTGTGCACGTTTCAATAATTCTTCGTCGCGCGTAATCGCAAAAACTGTCGAACCACTGCCACTCATTAAGGCATTATCAAAGCCTAATTTGAGTAGTTGTTTCTTAACCTTGTAAATATTTTTGTTTAATTTAAAGGATGGTTCTTCAAGACTATTACCTAAACTTTGGACAAAACCTTCATAGTCATCATTTTCAAGTAAACCTTGCATTTTCTTGATATCGGGGTGATCACAAGTCTCTAAATCGAGATTCGAAAATGATTCTTTTGTGGATACCCCACTTCTTGGTTTGACTAGCAAAACCCCAAAGTCACAGTTACAATCAAATGGCTTAACGATATCGCCTGTCCCTTCGACCAACGAAGGTCGATTAACTAAACAAAAGTAAACATCACTACCTACCGCTAAGGCCGCTTCTTTTAAATCCACATCACTCATATTGAGGTTTAACAATTTATTTACAGCTTTAATCACTGCTGCTCCATCACTCGAACCACCCGCTAAGCCAGCTCTAGTAGGAATTTGTTTATTTAATTGAATCTTAAAGTTTTCTTTAAAACCATATTTTTCTTTTAAATGTTCAATGGCCACAAAGATTGTATTATTGGGATTCGCGCCAACATAGTCTTGATTGCAAGTAAAACTCATTTCAGGCGCCACTTCAATCTTGATTTCATCATAGAAATTAAGCGGTACCATAATCATCTCTAAATCATGGTAGCCATTAGGCAAGTCGCCCTTTACATTTAAGCCTAAATTGATCTTGGCATAGGCTCTAGTGTACATGTAACACCTCAAACATCTTAATAAATATTTCTAAGTCCAACTCTTGAGCGCGACATGTATCTTTTAGGTTCAATGTCTCAAAAACACATTTAATTTCTTCGATACTGTAAGCTTCTTTGAGGTTATTGTATAAAGTCTTACGACGTTGTTTAAAAGCCAATTTAACCATTGTATAAAAGGCTTGTTCATCAGCTAAAGGCAATTTATCCTTAGGTTCAAAGACAATGACAGCACTATCAACATTAGGTTTAGGATTAAAGACATGCTTTGAGACATTCATTAATAATCTAACGTTATAGGCATATTGAACAATAACGCTTAAGGCGTTGTAGTCCTTAGAATTCACAGTAGCTTTAAAACGATCAGCTACTTCCTTTTGTACCATGACACTAATGCGTTTAATCTTTAAATCGCTTTCGAATAGTTTAAAGAGAATAGGCGTTGTGATGTAGTATGGAAGATTGGCACAAACTACAATTTCTTCATCATGATACGGAACAGTGTTTAAATCTAAATCAAGAAAATCTTGATAGACAATCTCAACGTTATCATAAGCACTTAGAGTATCATCTAAGACCTTTAAAAGGTTTTGGTCAATTTCATAAGAGATGACATTCCGCGAATATCTCGCAAGCATCTCAGTTAATGAACCAATCCCTGGGCCAATTTCAATTGTCGTTAACTCTTTACTACAAGATGATTTAGCAATCTTATCAACAACATTCGAATCAATTAAAAAGTTTTGTCCAAATTTCTTTTGTGCCTTTAATTGATATTTATCTAAGATTTCATTCGTTCTAGCTATAGTTGCGATATCTTTGCTCATTTTAGTAACTCCGCGATTTCTTCTTTTGTTTTGTTTAACATGTTTAGACGCTTTAATAAAGTCTTGGCATTAGCCTCACCAATGTGAAGGGCTTTACCGACAATCTTACGACGATCTTTAGCTTGTTCATCACCGCTAAGACCTAAATCGACTAAATCATTCATCATTAAATTGGTTTGGTTGGTTTGATAAGTCATTAAGTGCTCTAAGGCTTCTTTTAGGACTTCGTAGTCTGCATGCTCAACTCCAACCTTTTTCGTTGTGCGCGCATCTTCTTTTAACACGAAAGCATTCTTACAATTGGGAACAGCTTCATTAATTGTTTTGCGAATCTTGTCGCCTGGCGAATCAGGATCTAAGAATAAAATTACACCACGAGTTTCATTTACTTCTCGAATTAATTCAATAGTTTCTTTATCGATTGCAGAACCATGAGTGATGATTGTATCGCAATTGAAGAATGACTTAAGATGTTCTGCATCATTTTTTCCTTCACAGACAATTACTTCTTTAATATCCATCTTATTCTCCGAATAAACGTTCATAATTACGTTTTACTAAGGCTTTGAATTCTTCTAAATCCATCTCTAATTGTTCGGCACAGAACTCATAAACATATTTGACATAGGCGCTCTTATTTGGCTTACCTCTTAATGGCACAGGTGTTAAGAATGGCGCATCTGTTTCACACATAATGAAATTTTTATCGATGCCTTTCAAAGTTTCAACACCGCGACGATTATTTTTGAATGTAACTGTACCTGAAAAAGAAATAAAATAACCTAGTTTAATAAATTCTTTAGCCATCTCCACACTGCCTGAGTAACAATGCATAACACCCTTCTTGCGACATGGAGTGCTCTTTAAGACATCGTAGATATCTTGAATACAATCACGAGCGTGAATAATAATTGGCAAATTCAATTCGTCGGCAATTTGTACTTGGCGACGGAAAATCGCTAATTGTGTTTCTTTATTATCAGGGAAATAATGATAATCAGCCCCGATTTCACCTAACGCTTTAAATTTGCGTTTCGTTAATTCTTCTTTTAAATCGATGAAGTCTTGTTCATTAACTTCTGTTGTTTCGCTTGGATAAATTCCATACGCAAAATCAAAGTGATTATAAGGTGCAAGTCCATCATAAGCCGCTAGTTCTTGTTTATTCGTAAAGACCATCATCGCTCTACTAACACCATATTCTTCTGCTAGTTTAATATCATCGATGTATTCTTCAACGTTAGATTCTTCATTAGTAATATGAGTATGTGAATCGATTAGTTCAATCATCTTAGCTTCCTCCTAAATCACAATGCCATTACAGTGATCAATTTCATGTTGAATCACTTCGGCAATAAATCCACTATATTCTTGGACAACTGGTTTAAACTTTTCGTCTAAATATTTAACTTTAATCTTTTGAAATCTTTTAGTAGGTCTTTCTCCACTTAATGATAGGCAACCCTCTTTAACATTGTAGCTACCACTCTTAGCGATAATTTCAGGATTAACCATAATCAAGTCATTCATCAAAGCGTTCACAATGATGATGCGTTTATGGTAGCCAATCATATTGGCAGCCATACCAGCACAATGGTCACGATGTGCCGCTAATGTATCTTTTAAGTCTTGAATCACATTCATATCAGCACTACTAGCTAATTCAGAAGGTTGATTCAAAAATAGTATATCTTTAATAATTTTACGTTCCATATATGTTCCTTATCCTATATATTATAACGGATTTTAACGATTAATCTTAGGCATATTTACGCTAAAATTACGATTTTAATGATAAGATATAGCCAGTATAGAAACGGAGATTCCTATGGAAAAATTATATGATGTGATTATTATTGGTGCAGGTCCAGCTGGACTTAGCGCTTCGATATATGCCATGCGTGCAGAACTAAAAGCTTTAGTTATTGAAAAGACTCCAATCCCTGGTGGTCAAGTCCTTTCGACTTATGAAGTTGATAACTACCCTGGCTTCCCTGGTATCGATGGTTTTAGCTTAAGCGATCACTTTAGAAGCCACGCCGAAAAACTCGGTCAAGAATTTGTCATGGATGATATTCAATCTATTCGTAAAGATAACGACATCTTTACCCTTCAAGGTTTAGAAACAACTTATCAATCAAAGACTGTAATTATCGCTTCAGGTGCTAAACACCGTTTACTTGGTGTCCCTGGTGAAAAAGAATTAACTGGTCAAGGTGTATCATATTGTGCTACATGTGATGGTGCTTTCTTTAGAAATAAAACAGTCGCTGTCATTGGCGGTGGTGATGTTGCGGTTGAAGATGCTATCTTCCTTGCTAGAATGGCTAAAAAAGTTTATCTTGTTCACAGACGCGATGAACTACGTGCAATTAAAGCTCTTCAATCAGAATTATTCAGTCTCCCTAATGTTGAATTTAGATGGTCAAATGTCGTCGAATCAATCGAAGGTAAAGAAAAAGTTAGCCACGTAGTCTTAAAAGACTTAAAGAACGACTCAATCGAAGAACTTGAAGTTGATGGTGTGTTTGTAGCTGTAGGCATCATTCCTCAAAGTGAAGGTTTTGTTGATTTAATTGATAATCAATCGGGTTACCTAAAAGCTGACGAAACATGCGTTACTAGCGTTCCAGGTATCTTTGCAGCTGGTGATGTTCGAACTAAACAATTACGTCAAATTTCAACTGCTATAGCAGATGGAGCTAACTGCATTACAAGTATTGAAAGATACTTATCAACTAATCACTAATAAAGTTTAAGGCCATTTTCATGGCCTTTTATTTTGTCTTGCAACCATTAAATGACCTTAAATTAATAAATCACAACTCCCACTTAACATCTAGATTATCCACTAAAGCCCTGTTAACCAGGATTTTTATTATTTCGACATTCAAAATAAGTTATAATATTGTCAATATGAAAAATTATCACGAAACTATTAAATCAATCGGAATAACGATTCTCTTTCTTATTCTCGCTACCCTTATCGGTAGTTGCTTTCAAATTTGGGAATTTCACGTAACTAATATTACCCTTATCTATATTCTTTCGGTTCTATTGACCGCAAGATTTACTAAGGGCTATTTATACGGTATCATCGCAACATTCTTTTCATTCCTCTTATTTAACTATTTCTTTACTGCGCCTTACTATACTTTCAAGATTGATGATCCGACTCTAGCAATTACCTTAATCATCATGACAATTACTGCAACAGTAACAAGCGCCCTAACTTCGAAAGTTAAATCAGCCGCTCATGAAGCACAAGCAAAGGAACAAGAAGCTAATGCCTTATATCAAATGATTAGTTACTTAACCGATGCTCAAAATGTAAGTGAAATCGCATCAGCATCTGTGAAGGTTATTTCTAAATTGTATAATTGTCAAGCAGCCTTTGTATGCTGCGATGAAAATGAAATGCCTGAGACAACCTTTATCCAACAAAAGTCCGAAAAGATTCAAATTCATAGAGAACTCGGATATCCCGAAAATTTCAAGAAACGTTTCAGCAAAACTTATGAACATGTCATTGTTGGAGAAGAATTCTACGATTACCCAATTTTTAGTCAGACAAAGTTGCTTGCGATTTTAAGAATCCCAACTGATACTGCCATGAGTTTTGATCGAGCCCAAAACCAATTATTACATTCTATGATTGAATCTATCTCACTTGTTTTAGATCGTTTCCGAAGCATCGAGGAACAAGCCCACATCAAAGAAGAAGCTCGTCAAGAGCGCTATCGTTCAAATTTATTAAGAGCTATTTCACATGATATTCGTACACCACTTTCCGGTATTCTTGGTACAAGTGAAATGTTGATGGGAATGATTGAAAATACGGACCCAAGATATGATTTTGCGAAAAATATCTACGAAGATGCCGATTGGTTAAGAGGCCTCGTTGAAAATATTTTGAATTTAACCAAAGTCCAAGAAGGCAATCTCAATGCCAAGAAAGAACTTGAGGCTGTTGAAGAAGTTATTGGTGCTGCCCTTTCAGTTACTGATAAACGTATGAAACATCTCAATGTCAAAGTCGAGATTCCTGAAAAGCTATTAATGGTACCAATGGATGCTAAATTAATCACACAAGTTCTTGTAAACTTACTAGATAATGCAACAAAATATTCTAAAAGTGGCCAAGAAGTTAAAGTGGTCGTCAAAGAGAATATCGAAGATAATGTCGCCGAATTCTCTGTCTTAGATAATGGTCCCGGTATCCCCGAAGCATCATTACCACAAATTTTCCAAATGTTTTATACTGCTGATAACCATGAAATCGTCGCTCAAAAAGGTGTGGGTTTAGGTTTATCAATCTGTCAATCAATTATCGAAGCTCATGGTGGCACAATCTGCGCTTCAAACCGCCCCGAAGGTGGTGCTTGCTTCAAATTTACTTTACCATTAGGAGGTCCAACTGATGAAAAATAATGAAAACATCCTCGTCGTCGAAGATAATCCCCAAATCATTAACTTTATCACCTATGTCCTTAAACAAGAAGAATTCCCATGCGTAAGTGCAGTTAATGGTCAAACAGCACTTAATATCTTAGTTAATCAACATATCGATTTAGTCTTGCTTGATTTAGGTTTACCAGATATTGATGGTATGGAAGTTATTAGGAAGGTTCGTGGTTGGTCTGATGTTCCAATTATCGTCGTATCTGCACGTGATCAAGACAAAGAAAAAGCTGATGCGCTTGATGCGGGAGCTGATGACTATTTAACTAAACCATTCTCAGCCACAGAACTATTAGCAAGAATCAGAGTAGCCATCCGTCATTTAAATAAGATGAGCCAAAAAGATGTACAACCTTATCTATCGGTTGGCGAATTAGCAATCGATTTAGAAAAACGCCAAGTCTTATTAAAAGGTCATCCAATTCATCTAACACCGCTTGAGTATAGCCTTCTATCTTTATTCTTTAAAAATATCGGTAAGGTTCTTACAAACCAATATATCCTTAAAGAAATCTACGGGGTAGGTTATGGTACTGATACTCAAGCCTTAAGAGCTTTAATGGCCGGCCTTCGTCGTAAGATTGAAGAAACACCGGCAAAACCGCGCTATATCTTAACTGAAATCGGCGTTGGATATCGTCTTAGCGATGAATAAATAAATCAAAACAGTTGTGTCACAAAATGTTGCATAACTGTTTTTTATTATCCTCATAAAAATCTCACACTGTTTCTAAGAACCTCACAGCATTCTCACGCCAACTCCTTGTATGATTGAATTGATTAAAACCGATTATAGGAGGTTTTAAATATGCCAGTTCATAACTTAAATGAATTAAGTTTGAGTGTGAAGAACTTAGCTGAAACGAAACATTTTGATGAAGCTGAAACAATGGCAATTGAAGCAATGGCAGAATATCCAGATTCGCCAATCCCTCACAATTTGTATGGAATTATCCTTGATGAATTGGGACAACATCTTCAAGCACTCAGACACTATCGAGCCGCTAGCGCTCTTGATCCAACATACCAACCCGCATTGTTTAATCTCAGCATTAAACCTATTACCTTCTGTGAACCACATTACGTTTTTACAGAGGATGAATGCAAGGAATTAAAAGCCTTCCATTATGAGTTATACTTTAATGAGAAAGGCATTGGACAATTACGCAAAGTCGCTAAACACAATGCTTAACCTTTCATTAATTAATTAGAGCTTAATTAATGTGAGTTTAAGTATTTATTATTTTGCACACAAAGGGGGAAAATATGAGTCTTTTTAATACAAAGAAATCCGATGATTATATTATTATTGTCGGTTGTGGACGCTTAGGCGCCAACTTAGCAAATGCTCTATCAGATAAAAATGGTAACGTCTTAATCATGGATACTTCCAAAGAAGCTTTCCGTCGTTTATCTGCCGACTTCGGTGGCTTATCAGTTACTGGCAACGGTACTGATATCGACACTTTAAAAAACGCCAACATTGATAAAGCCAGTGCTGTTATTGCCGTTACAAATGACGACAACACAAACATCATGGTTGCACAATTAGCCAGTGAAATGTTCCATGTCGAAAAAGTCATTGCACGTCTATATGATCCTGAACGCGAAAGTGTTTACCAAGAACTTGGTATTGATACAATCTGTCCAGCAACACTTTCTGTCAAAGAAGTCGACAAGATTTTAGATATGTACTGGGAGGAGGGTGCAAAACATGAATAAGAGTAATAAACAAAAGCACATTCTTTTAATTGGTGGTCGCAAAAAATGTAAATCACTTGCTATGGACCTTTTAAAGAATGGTTATGAAGTAACAGCAATCAATGATAACTACGAAGATTGCCAAGAATTAGCAAAGATTAAAGGCTTACATGTATACCATGGTGATGGTACAAAGTTATACACATTAGATGAAGTTAATGCAGCCGACTGCGATATCGCAATTGCAATCACACCTAAGGATCAAGATAACTTGGTTGCTTGCCAAATTTGTAAACGTAATTTCGGTGTCAAGAAAACTGTATCATTAGTACTTGACCCTAATAAGATTGAATTCTTCCATCAAATGGGTGTTGACCGCGTTGTATGTGCTATCTCAACTGTTACTAGCATTATCCAACAACAAGCTATCGTTGATGATATGGTTAACTTCATTCCAGTGGGTCATGACAATGTCCAAATTGCCGAAGTTTTCATTCCCGAAAGTTCCCCAATTACTGATAAGAAATTATGGGAAATTGATCTACCAAACCAAGTTGTTGTCGGCTGTATCCTAAGAGGTGGTGAATGTATTATTCCAAAGGGTAATACTTTAATTCACGCTAAAGATACTTTGGTTATTATCGCAACAAGCGGTCAAGAAGTTGAAGCTATCAACATTCTTACTGGAGGAGCTCAATAAACATGTCAATGATTTTACAACGCTCAATCATTGGCGAGTTGATGATCTTTGTCGGTCTATTGATTGGTGCACCATTATTGATCATTCCTTGGTTCCCAAATGATGTCCAATACTTTAGTTCCTTTATGATTCCAGCTTTCTTCTCGATTGCTTTAGGAATATTGGTTTGTATCCTATCACATCCAAGCAAGGGTTCAAAGAGCACTTGGAAAGACTCCATGGGTAAATCAAGTTTAACAGTCTTATTTGCTTGGACTTGGGGTGTCATCTTTGGAGCTTTACCTTTCATCCTTTCTGGTCACTTAAGAGTCATTCCTGCCCTATTTGAAGCCGTCAGTGGTTGGACAACTACTGGTCTATCAACCTTAGATGTCACTAAAGTTTCTGAAATCTTTTTATTCCACCGTTCTTTCATGCAATATTGTGGTGGTTTAGGTTTCATCATGATGATGATTCTCTTCATCTCAAATAAATATGCCATGAAGTTATACAGTGCTGAAGGCCACCCAGATAAGATCATGCCTAACATCAAAAAAACTACGCAAGCTATCTTCGTGATTTATAACATCTGCTTAGTTTTAGGTACAATCGCTTATCGTATTGCAGGTATGACTTGGTTTGATGGAATCTGTCACTCAATGTGTTCATTATCAACTGGTGGTTTCTCAACAAAATTAAACAGTATTGGTGAATATGATAGTGTCGCAATCGAAGCTATTACTATCGTCTTGATGATTATTGGTACAACTAACTTCGCTGCTTTAATTCTATTGGCTAAAGGTCAATTCAAGAAATTCTCAAAAGTTTCAGAAGTTCGTTTCATGTTCCTACTACTTGCAATCTTCATTCCACCTACTGCCATTTCATTAGCTCAACATCTAGATGTTAATTTCTGGCATGGTCTAAGAATTGCAACATTTGATATCGTCTCTGCGATGTCAACATCGGGTTATTCAACTATGAGTTACACTGAATGGCCACAATTTGGTATCGCTGTCTTAATCTTAATGATGGTTATCGGTGGTGGTATTGGTTCAACTGCTGGTGGTATTAAATTATCACGTGTTTACTTAATGATTCGTATGTGCATCTTTAACACAAAACGTCGTTTATCTCCAATGCGCAGTGTCTTCTCAGCTTCCTTTACGAAGGCTGATGGTGAAACAGAAATCGATCACGATTTAATCGAAGATACAGTTGGTTTCTTTGTAGCTTACTTAGTTGTCTTCGTAATTGGTTCACTTGCCCTATGTGTAGCTGCTAATTGTACAATTACAGAGGCAATGTTTGACTTTGCGTCTTCATTAAGCACCGTCGGACTATCGATTGGTATCACAAATGCTACGACACCAGATCTTGCCTTGATCATTGAAATGATTGGTATGCTTATGGGCCGTCTTGAAATCTTCATCGTAATCATCGGTATCACATTTGGTTTCAGACATTTGAAAGAATCATTCCAAAGAGCTCGATAAAACATATCAAAATTGAGTTACGCTATTTTTAAATTCATAATAAAAGCTTGGGTTATCCCAAGCTTATTTTTATTTATATTTATGTCTTTCTTTAAAAGCTTTAAAAGCATCTTCAAAAGAACTATAGATTTGAATATCGTTAGATTTAAGAATACCAACAACCATCGAGTTAAAACCACAACTACTCTCTAATCCACTTTGGCCATTACGACTTAAACGAATGTCATAGAAGATTGGGTATAACTCTAAAGGTTTACCATTAATGTATTTCTCCATCATAATACCAAGCGCAACACATGAACCACTATCTTCGTTTGATAAATCAAAGAAAACGACATCAGCCTTGTTTAAACGTTCGTAATCAGCAGTTGCTATCTCACTTGAAGTGACATCGAGTTGATTGCTTGTGGGCATATCAATTGGATTTGAGAATGTATATTCGACATTATTACGATCTAATAATTCACGAAATCGTTGACCCTCATAACGTCTTTGTTTCGACTCGGCTTCGGTAAATAAAGGTCCGACATTATAAATATTCATAAGTACCCTACTTTCCTAAACAGAAATTCTTAAATAAATGATCAATTAAATCATCTTCATAAGATTTACCAATAATATCGGATAGATAGTGATAAACCGAATAAAGATTTGAAGATAATAGGTCAAGTTCAGTGTCACACTTTGTTGCTTCAAGTAATGACTTTAATTCACTACATGATTGTTTCATCAAAGCAATTTGACGTTCGTTGTTGAGAATATCTTCATCAACTAAAGTTTGATCTTTTTCATATTTATCTTCGAAGTGATCAACAAGTGCTTTTACATCACCGTTAATTGCACTAATGACAATGCCATCAGCATCAAAACGATGTTCAAGGTCAACCTTGTTATAAACAATTAAACGTTCTTTATTTTCAGTTAGTTTTAATAGTTCTTCATCTTCTTCATCCATAGGACGAGATAAATCAAGAACTAAAACCACTAATTCCGCTTCATCAATCGCTTGTTTAGAACGTTCAATGCCAATCTTTTCAACAATATCTTCACTCTCTCTAATACCAGCAGTATCAACTAAATGTAATGTAACATTCTTTAGGCGAACTGTATCTTCAATTAAGTCACGAGTTGTTCCTGCAATATTTGTTACAATAGCTTTATTTTTCTTTAAAAGCGCATTTAGAATGCTTGATTTACCAACATTAGGCTTACCAACAATAGCGACCTTAATTCCATCTTTGATAACTCTAAAACGTTCAGCTTTATCAATCAATTCTTCACACTTGTCAATCCATTCCTTAACCTTTGGAACTAACTTTTCATTCGTGATAATTTCGACATCATCATATTCTGGATAATCAATATTAACTTCAATCATTCCAATCATATGCATAATATCATCCATCAATGGTTCAATTAATCTAGCAATACTGCCGTCAATACCACGCATTGCTGATTTAACTTGAACTTCGCTATTTGCGCTAATCATGTCATTGATGGATTCGGCCTTAGCTAAGTCAATTCGACCATTTAAATAAGCACGCTTTGTGAATTCACCAGGCAAAGCTAATCTTGCACCATTTGCCAAACATAAAGCTAAGATCTTACGAGTGATATAAACCCCACCATGGCAATTAATTTCGACAATGTCTTCACGTGTATAAGATTTAGGTCCTTTAAAGACAGCAACCATAACCTCATCCACATTAGCGCCATTATCAACGATATGACCATAGACAATTGAGTTAGCGGGAACCTTCGTTAAGTCTTTAGTAAAAATTTTATTTGCAACTTCCAACGCCTCGTCACCGCTCATTCTTACAATCGAGATTGCATGATTATTTAAAGCTGTTGAAATTGCGACAATTGTATCATTTAACATGTCACTATTTTAACACATTCACTATTTTAATTCAGTCACTCTTGCATTATTATATTGTTATGAATAATATTCTTGACTACATTAAATGGCGTGGTGATTTATCCTTCAGTGCTGATCCTTTCAATGAAGTGGATGCCTTAATCTTAGCCCGTCTTTCATATTTAGATTTAAATGGGATTATCGATGAAACCCCTGCTACTCATAATATTCTCATGGTTCAACAAGCCTTTAATAATAGCTTAGATGGTCGTTTTATTCACTTCGAACAAGATGTCGAACTCTTTAATTTAATCGCTCATTCTAAACGTTTTGGGGGTATGCTGCTCAGTAGATACATTGATCATATCGATAAAGAGAAATCCAAACAATTTGCAGCGATCACTTTTACCATCGATGACAAGAATGTCTTTTTAAGTTTTCGTGGTACGGATGCCACTTTTACAGGATGGCGCGAAGATCTTGATATGACTTATCAAGAACAAGTTCCTTCTCAAACAGAAGCGATAAAATATTTAAATCAAGCTATCGAATTAATGCCAAGGGCTCAATTCATGTTGGGTGGTCACTCTAAAGGTGGCAATTTAGCAATTGCAGCACTGGTACTTCAAGATAATTGGCGTATCCACCGCAAAGTTAAAGCCATTTATTCTTTCGATGGGCCTGGTTTCCGTAAAGAAGTTATTGTTTCTAACGCTTATCAAGAAGCAATTAAAAAAATGACCAATTTCATTCCACAGTCTTCCATCTTCGGTAAGATGCTTGGCCACGAAGAAAAAGTTGAGATTGTCTACTCTAACGCTGTTGGCGCTTACCAACACGATATCTATTCTTGGGAAGTTATCGCCAACCACTTTAATCATCAACAAGCCCTTACTAAGAGTTCTCATATCATCGGTCAAGCCTTTGATGACTATCTCGATTCTTTAACAACTACTGAAAAAGCCAAAATTGTTGAATTAATCTTCGAGATTATTGCGGCTAGCCAAATGAATACAACTCGCGATTTCACTAAGAATTTCTTCAAGGTAGCTCCAAGTGTTGTAGAAAAGATGATTGACCTAAAACCCGATGAAAAGAAATTACTTTTAGAAGCGATTGCGATTTTAAAAAATTCTTTCTTAGAAGCAGCGGGTAGCGAATGGGATAAATACGCTAAGGAACTCTTTGATGAAACGGAATTAAAATTCAATAATTATATCAAAGAGAAATATAAATACGACGAAAACGATAAAGCCAAAAACGCAAAATAAAGCTCGAGTTATACTCGAGCTTTTATTATGTTTATTATTTTTTGGGATTGAAACGGAAATCACAATAGTCATCACCATTAGCTAAAGTCTTTGTTCGGTCTAGTTGAATGCCCATGATATCAACCAACATATAATCTAGTGAACATAAGTATTTAGCTAATTCAAAGCAATGTTCATCACGACACAATTTGCATACACCACACTCAAAATAGTTAAAACCAAATTAATATTGATCACACTTTGGTAAGACATCAACCGCCCAGTCGTTTTCACATTTCTTTTGATGCGTTTCTTTTGGCCGTGCATAACGACTAGCTATATCTTTTCACTAAAATATCGTTTACTATCACCCGTAAATAGTTTTAAGGCTTTACTATTGCGCAAATGATCTTCCATGAGTTTGATGCATGTTCCATTATCCAAACCTGATTTGCGACTTAGCGCAATGAAATAAGCGGCTAAGATATAAGCACTAAGTAAACGGTTATTGCTACCGATATCTTTAGCTCTTTCTACAACTGCCTTATACTCATCTAAACCCGCTTTTCTTTTCACGCTAAAAGTATCACAATGAGTCCAACAAAGGTTGCGACTGGTAAACCGATTAGTGAACCAATGACATTCATTTTAATATGAAATCAATAATTATAATATTCATCAACCATATCTTCCGTACCTGAAATAATAACTTTCTTTGAATGTGTAAACCAAACACAATCAATAATGAAGGCATCATACCGCACTACAGCAAACCATAAGCCATAACTAATTAACAGCCTTCGTAAAACTTTTGGCACCATTAATATAAGTTACGGCAAACCCTAATAGTATGCCAAAGATTACCGCAGCAATTAATTTATGGTATCTTAATGGTTTGAATCTCATCAATTAAACCCAGTTCTTTGCATCTTTCCCCAATCTTAGGTGGATAATCACTAATCCAATTTAAAGGATTTGCGTTCATAGAATATCCGACAACAAGACTAAATAATAAGTAGACTAAAACCGATTCTATTAAAAAATCACACTTCACCTCTTCTATATTTCTATCTTAGCACTTTTAATCCACCAAAAAACACGGGAAGTCCCCGTGTTAATTAATTGTATTCATGATTGTGTGAACTAAACTTAAGAAATCATCTTCTGTAATACCAAGATCAGCTGTCATACCATAAGTATCAGTTTCGCTTAACCATGTTGCAACATAAATTAAACCATTTTCACCGACCGAAATTTGGTAAGTATAGCCTTCAGAATCTAAAGTCTTATCTTCAAAAACTTCTGAACCATAATAGCCGCTAATGTCTTCATCACCTTCAGCCTTACGAACATGAATCATATGTTCTTCAGCATCCTTATAGACAATCTCTAACATCTTGCCAGGCATTGCACGATATTCACTAATGACATATGTTCCTATTCCTTCAGGAACGTTCATGCTGACTGTTGCCCCTTTAATCGCTTCTTCTAAGCTTTCATAATTCACAAATGGATTTGCAATTCCTACCATTTGATTTTCTTCAACCTCTTCTTTTTGATTAGTACTACAGCCCACAAGAACTAGACACACTAATAAACAACCTAATAATTTTTTCATTTACTTCTCAACTTTTTTCTTATAATCGCAATTCGAAATACTCAAAGACGACAAACAAATTTAAACCAATCAATCTTTTTAATATTCATCATTGCCTGATGTCATTATACCAAAATTTATAACGTTGTTCCTTAACGCATTAAATTATAAATACGATCAACCTTAACCAATAAACTATCTAAACTAAAATAACCACTTTCTTTAATGGATAATTGATTATCTACATAGACACAAATTGTCGGAACACTCAATATTCCCATTTGAGCACATTCTTCCATAGCTTCTTCAATATCGATATAACCATATTCAATCTCTGGATAATCCTTTAACCATATTGTCAATTTATATCTCAAAGATACACAAGGTGGACAAGTTTTACTGCCAAATTGTAATATTCTAATCTTTCCATTCATAATATTCAGCAAATAAAATGAAGATAGAAAATTCTATCTCCACCCTATATTTTATTGATCACCTTTTTTAAGTTTCTTGGAATTAAGATAGCCAAAGACTGGTGTTGAAAGTGCGACGTAGATCACAATCCCAAACATTAATTCAGTACTCATTGAGTTCATAAAGATAAAAAGGCAAACTGTTAAGATAATATTTAATCCCAACAATAATAGATAAATGTTATTTTTCATTTGTGGACTCCTTTAAGTCAAAATCTTCTAAAATCAAGATATCAATTGGGGTCTTTTCATCACTAAGCACACGTTTAGATTGCTTAAGAATTGCATCTTCAACTAAGTTACGAGCTAGACGACCATTACCACTTGTCATATCATGGCGTGCTTGAATCTTATCAAAGTATTCAGTAAGTGGTGCAAGAGCACGTTCTTCAATCTTATAGTCTTTCTTATTAGCGATTGATACCGCAATCTTTGTAAGTTCTTCACCAGTGTAATCTTTAAAATCAATAATATTGGCAAAACGTGACTTTAGACCAGTGTTAGCATCTAAGAAAACAGACATTTCTTTAGAATAACCCGCTAAGATGACAATTAGGTCATCACGATGATCTTCCATCGCTTTAACTAATGTATCAATGGCCTCAAGACCAAATGAATCATCCTTACCACGATATAGTGAATATGCTTCATCAATGAATAAGACACCACCTAAAGCTGATTTAATGACATCCATTGTTTGTGGTGCAGTTTGACCAACATACTTAGCTACCAAATCACTACGTGTAACTTCTACTAAGTGACCTTGTTTAAGGATACCAGAAGCCTTCATCATTCGTGATACTAAGCGTGCAATAGTTGTTTTACCAGTACCTGGATTACCTGTAAAAATCATGTGTTTAGAAACTTCAGCGTTCTTCAAACCACGTTGTTTACGAAGTTTTGAAACACGGATATGATCTTCTAAACTAAATAAATAATCTTTAATTTCATTTAGACCAACAATTGCATCCAATTCTTTTTGAATTGCTTTGCGTTCTTCTGATGCATCATCATTAATCTTTAATTCATATTTTTCTTCGCCAATAATAGCGTAAACTTTATCTTCATTGACAAGCTTTGCAAACTTAAAATCAGTTGTTCGTAAAGCTAAATTAACTAATTCATCATAAATTTTCGTAATGACTGGGCGAATAGATTCAACTCCATCATTTGGACTATAAAATGAAAGAATATGTTGTTTAAGTGAATCATCAACCGTTACTTCAATTTCAAGTTGAGTTTCACACTTTACCAAAAACTCTTTAATTAATTTATCAAGAATTAATTCTAATGACTTTTGGTCATAAACCGTTGTTGCAACACGATCATCAATCTTGTCTAGGAACGACTTACCATAAATATCTAATAATTTATATGGGGCTTTCTCAGAGATAAAGATTAAAACCTTATTGTTGCCATCTAATTTATCAATGACTTCGCTAGTTAAACCTTCTGTTGCTACTTGAAGTTGGTTTTGACGGAAAACATAACGTTTATTTAAACTCAAGCGTCCATCAACAGCTAATTCTGCGAGCATCCGCACAAAAACTGGATTGCCTTCTTCTGAATTTTCAATATTAATAATTCCAGAATGACTATTTAAAACCACATATAAGTCTTGTAAAAATAATGTTTCTTGACTAACTGATTGGTAACGAGCCACATCGAGTGTGCTAACAGTATCAGAAACAGTTAAACCATATTGTTTTAAAAGCTTGGCCATTTCTCTAACTAAAACATGGCGACCACTACCATTATTGCCTGTTAAGATAATACTATTGCGAATCTTTTGTGGATCAGAACCCACAACATATGGTCGACGAAAAGCGATTGCCAAGTCATGACATGCTTCACTTTGGCCAATAACGCGTTCGTTTAAATCTTTTTCAATCTTTTCAAAGATTTCACGTGATTGTTTACCAACCACAACTGTCTTTGGGGTTTCAATTTTAATGTCATAATCACTTTCAAGTTCTGCTTGCAAAGCATCTAAATTGACATCAACCCCAAAGTCTTTAGCAACTTCTTCTTGGATTTTATCAATTTTACTTGTTGGAACTTCATTACGTAAGTCAGCAAGTGTCTTTTGATTATGTTGGATAATTTTATTTAATTCGGCTTCATTGCGATTAAGAACGTCTTTATCAGCATAGATATCAAGATTTCTTTTTTGTCCAAACAATTCTGCCAATAATTTTTCTTTCTCTTTATTAACCATTAGTGTAATTCTTCCCTCAATATTTTATTAATTTGACGTGCCATGTATTCCTTAGATTTCTTTAAAGCTTTGGATACATACTTCAAACCATCACTATAACCTTTCGTCTCAAGACTAACTTTTGAAACACTACTCATACGATTCATTTCATCATTAACCATCGCTTCAACCATGTACAAATAATCAGGATTTAAACAAGCTGTTTCAACAGCTTTATTTAAAGCTTTTTGATGACCTTCAACATATGCCTTGGCATTTGCAGAACCATAGTTAACAGAATTAATGAAATATAAGAAATATTCATAACGACTATGAAGTTCAACAGTTACAGTATCAGGAATAACAGGACGGTTGATGACAGTTGTTTTTGTACGTGTTGCGGCAGGATTTGTAAAAGCAGCATCGGCATGATTACGTGTTGACTGGTTGTTTGCCTTTCTAGCTAAACGCTTTCTTAAATCTTCTAAGTTATCTTCTTGGGCATCAATTTCAGCCAAGATGCGATCAAGTTCATCATTCTTATTTGTCATGTTCGTCACCCTCGCTTTCGTAAATTGTACCTTCCTTAACCAAACCATCTTTCTTTAATAATGATTGTAAAGTTGTAATATCGGCTGATAAATTCATGTAGTCATCTTCGTGCATTGTTTCATTAATTGTCTTTAAAGCTTCGTTAATTAAAAGAATAGTTTTAATTAATTGGGCTTCGCAATCTTTGAACTCTTGACTTTCATGGCTCACAACCAACAATGACTTATAGTTATCAAGAATATTAATTAAGATTGGTAAATAGTAATCATATAGTCGATCAATCTTCGAATCAACTTTCGATTCTTTTGCGCCGACATCAATTTGTCTTAATAAATCACAAGTTTGATTTAAACCATTTGAGATTTCTTCTTGTGGAATTGAATTATTTAAGTAATTAATCTTTTCGATATACTTTTCAGCATCACTTAACTTTTGTGATTCTTCAATCTTTGGTGTAGTTACTTCCGCCTTTAAGACAGCTTCTGTTTGTTTACAGAAAGCCTTTAATAGACGTAAAATGTCGTTATAAGTACGAGGATATAAATCACCATATTCATCTAACGATAGAATAGTTTCACCGTTCTTAGCGATATATAAATCTTCAAAAGAACTATAGTGACCATTCTTTGTGACAAGTGCTAAGTCAGCACAGATTGGTAGCTTGTAGTTATCTTTAAAATAATTTTTTAGTTTGGAATCAATTTGGTTTCTTTCTTGGTTTGAGACGTATTTCTTAGTTGTGGTACTAGTTGTCTTACGAGTTTTAACAGTCCTATTAGTTCTATTTTGTCGATTAATCGTATCGATTAATTTACCAACAAAGGCAAAGATGCCAATCGGAATTAAAAGTGGTAAAAACGCTAAAAGTGCACCACCCGAAAGGTCAATTAATATAAATAACAAGAAAGGGAAAAAGATGATTCCAAAAGGATTATTGTTTCTTCTCATACGTACTATTATACAACATATTTATGTTTTATTCAGAATGAAGCGTGTGAAAACAAATAAAAACTACGCTTATTCAAACGTAGTTCCCTTGATATTTTCAAGTTCTTTTTCAAGGATATCACAAGCCCTAGTGATACATGTATCACATGACACAAAAGTTGATCCTTTAGCCTTTAAATCCTTACACAGCATTGAACCATTTTGTTCAAGAAAAGCCCTGACAATCACGCGATCTAAAGCATAAGTTGCAGCTTTTGACTTCGGCATTTCTGTGCCCAATTCACCCGTGCTGTTTAAGTAACCAGTCACCATCAAAGCACCCGTTAATGCTCCACAAGTCCTTTCCATACTGCCCATCTCTAAACCCAAAAGCTTCTGATAATTTAAAAAGCGTTTGTTCATCAAGATCAAATTGATCTTTAAAAGTATAGACGACTGCCTGCGCACAATTATAACCTTGTTTATGGTATTCCAATGTTCGATCTTTATACGCCATATTCTTTACCTAAAACTTTCTAAGTTCATTATACATTAAAATATCCCCCGAGTCTTAGTTAGGGGGATAACAGTGAAACTCGAGGGATAAATCAAATAACAAGACTGCTTAAAATAGCTGCTATTTAATCGGTTATTTACTCATAAACAACTATAAATTTTTTATCTACGAAGTAAGATTATCACAATTACTTGATATAATCAAATATAATTTATGTAAAATTTAAATAAAATTGTTACTCAATTATTCGTCTTTAACTTCAATATCCAAGCCAAGTTCAGCTGGTAAAAAACGTGGGCAAACATTCTCATGACTTGTAATAACACTCGCCGCTAAAGTTGAACCAATATTAACAGCTTCCGGTAATTTCTTGCCATAAGTCATACCAATAGCCACGCCGGCACAGAATGCATCACCAGCTCCAGTTGTATCTTTAACTTGAACTTGATGAGCCTTAACATAACCACATTCGTTATCAGCCGTTGCATAGATTGCGCCCTTTTCACCCATCGTAACAATCATCGTCTTAAGTCCTGCATTCTTTACAAGGATTGGTAACGTTCTTTGCATCTCATCGCAATCCATATTGTCACAATCTCTTGAGAAATACATACCCGCTTCTTGCTGGTTGCAGATAAAACAATCGAATTCTTTGATTAAGTCACGTCTTTCGCAACAAATTGTCATATTTGATACCAATGCATGTAGTGGTTTGTGATACTTGTGACCAAGTTCAATTACCTTCTTAACGATTGGCTTGTCCAAGTCAGCTTCTAAGACAATTGTATCAGCCTGGCTAAAGATTTCATCGCCCTTTTCTTCAAGCAAATCAACAAGTGGCATCATGTCAGGTCGTTTAGAGATCGAACCAGCAACATCGCCATCATTGTCAAAGATTGCAAGCCATGTCCCCATTCCATCTGGGCGTACCATAACATAATCTGTATCAACCTTATGTTTCTTTAATTTATCTAAAACGCCTTGACCTAGTGACGTATCATCCACAATTCCAAGATAAGTTGGCTTTAATTCAATGTTGGCAATATTTTCTGCAACATTTCTTGCCACACCGCCGTGGACATATTCCACGCGACCAGCATTTCTACCATCAGCAATAAACGCATCGTTTGGAAAACCTTTAATATCCACAAATGCAGCACCAATAACGACGATTCCCATAATTATGTTCCCCCTATTTTTTAAGCAACTTGTAAAGTGTTGGTTCGAGATTGAATTGTTCAATCACTTCTTCAGCTTCCTTCATAGCTTTATTTTTCTTTGATTCACTGATTTCGCTCTTCGCACATCGCAACAAGATATTCTTTGGTGAATGAACCATATCAATGAATTCTAAGACTTGGACTTTATAGCCCATATATTCTAATAGATTAGCGCGAATCTCATCAGTTAAGATTGCTGAGAAACGTTCTTTCAATAATCCATAACGTGTTAAGATTTTAAAATCATGACTCTTAATTTGGCCATTGATTTCATGTTGGCAACAAGGTACTGAGAAGATCATCTTTGCACCCCAGTTAATCGCATTATATAACGCAAAGTCTGTTGCTGTATCGCAGGCATGTAACGTAATTACCATATCGATATTTAAATCAGTCTTATATCCATTAATATCACCAACTTCAAAGTGTAAATCTTGATAGCCATATTTCTTAGCTACTTCATTACATTCTTGGATGACATCTGCCTTTAAATCAAGACCAACCATATTGACTTTAATACCCTTAATCTCAACTAAGTAGTAATAAAGAATAAACGTTAAATAAGCTTTACCACAACCGAAGTCGATAATATTTAACTCATGCATAGAATCATCTAAACAATCATCAATCATTTCAATAAAGCGATTAATTTGTTTATACTTGTCATACATTGCATGAATGATTTTACCATCCTTGCTCATAACCCCTAAGTCATAAAGCGGTTCAATAAAAGCACCTTCTTTAATTAAATAGTTCTTAGTTCGATTATGTGATACTGGTGTAATCTTCTTAATTTCCATCTTGTTAGGAGTAGCATGCTTAAAGATTTTACCCTTTTTACTAACTTTAATAGTATATGTATTCTTAGCAGTAAAGGCATCACATTGTTTATAAGTTAATAGATATTGATCCAATAACTTTAAAGTCTTATCTAAACGGCAATTCTCATGGAACGCTTGTTTTTGTGTATACTTCTCAAATTGATAAAGGATTTCACCTTTAAGTTCAATTGGACGCACAATAATCTTATGATATTCCGCATCTTTTGATTTCGGATTACTGATAATTAAACGGTCTAAACCCTCATTAATAATTTCTTCAAACATCACTTTTCTCCTATAAGTATTATTATTCTAGCATAACTTTTTAAGCCTACCATAATAAAAAAGAGCGCATAAGCACTCTAAAAGGGAAGTTGGCCTCCTAAAAGAGAAAAAACATAATTAATTCACGAATTATATGCGAGTTTGTGTGAATAACTATGTTTCGTCTTGTGCGGGAGCAGCACAACATAAAAGGTGTCGTTTGTTTAAGGTTTAGGTTTAGGTATTTTTAACAATTCAAGGAAGACATGCCGAATTAATAACAAACGTAAAAATTATTTCATTTCCTCTACTACTTTATATCACACAACCAAATTATTTTGTTTAAATTAGCACATCATGCATCCCTAATACAATAAATTCAAGCTAATTTGGCTAATGATATTTGGATATAACCTAAATCTAACCAAAGCCCGATTTTAAAGGACTTCAAATGTTATTTAAATTATTTTTTAAGGTACACCACCCAATAACCTGTACCAACAGCACAACCACCAATAATATTGCCTAAAGTTACTGGAATAAGATTCTTAACAAAGAAATTTAGCCATGTTAAACCCTCTGCTACAATCCCGTATTCGCTACTAATCATAATACCCACGGGTACTGAAAACATATTAGCGACACAGTGTTCGAAACCGCAAAGAATAAAGACTGCAATCGGTAAGAATAAGGTAATAACTTTGCCATGTGCTTCACTAGCACTTGCGGCCATCCAAACCGCAATACACACCAAAACATTGCACAAGATACCACGGAATAAACCCTCCACAAATGTTAAAGAAAGTTTTGCGTTAGCGGTATTAACCATTGTCACAGCTAAACTTCCTCCAAATAAATCCGGTGTATGTCCATAAACAACTAATGCCGCCACAAGTAACGAACCAATAAAATTACCAAGATAGACTAAAATCCAGTTTCTAAGCATCGCTTTAACACTGACATTACCATTTAAGACCGACACAATAATTAAACTATTACCAGTAAATAATTCACTGCCTGCTAAAATTACCATCGCAAGACCAGCTGGGAAAATTATCGCGTTTAATAATTTACCAATTGATGGATTGCTGATGGTTGCCGATACAACGGTGCTACCAGCTCCAGCAAGGGCAATAAAAACTCCGGCAAAGATGCCAAGTAAGAGTAACTTTCCAGTGCTCAATGAAGTTTTCTTCTCACCGACACCAATAAAGTTTGTAGCAATTTGTGGTGGTGTATTCATATGCGTTGCCTCCCTATTCGCTCAATCACAGCCATTTTGAGCCCATGATATCCTAAAAATATTAAAGTTGCAATAGACCTAAAGACATAAAAAAACTGAACCCTCACAACAAGAGTTCAGTCTATCTAAGTACTGAGTTTAATTAAGCTTTGTAGACAACAATTGTCTTAACGCCATTTTCAAGAACTAAAGCAAGCTTATCGCCAGCTTCAATCTTAATTGCAGCTTTTTCTTCTTCTGTTTCAGTAGATTCAGTTTCAATTGGTTCTGTACCTTCAGTTTCTGTTTCTGTAGGTTCAGTTTCTTTTACTGTTTCTTCTTCAGCTACTTCGGTTTCTGATTTAGCTTCTTCAAGTACTTGATCACCAGCTAAACGAATAACTTCAGTGCCATCGAATGTGTAATTTACAGAAGTTCCGGCTGCAACATATTTCGATAAGTCTAATGCATTAGCATCTTCATAGATTTCTTCGCCTTCTTCTAAGACTAATTCGTATTCATCTGCAACGAATCCTTTATCATCAGCACTTGTAACACCAACAACCTTAACTCCTTCTGAGAAGATAGTTTCTTCTTCAGTTCCTTCTGTTTCAGTTGGTTCTGTTACAACAGGTTCTTGTGGAATTTCTTCTTGTTTATCACCTGGGCGGAAAATAAGAAAACCGACTAATAAAATTGCAACAACAACTAATACAATTGTAACTGTCTTTTTATTCATATATTATTCTCCTTTACTAGGACCTCGTCCTATATTTACATGATATTGAAACAAAGTTAATTGTATCTGAAGTGTATCTGAATTTTATCTGAACTCATCTTTTAATAATTTATCAACAGTAGTAAAGTATAGTTAGTCTTAACTTACATTTATAGGAGGTATAACTAAATGTTTAAATATGATGTTGACGTAAAGGGTATGCGTTGTGGTATGTGCGAAGCTCACGCAAACGATGCCATTCGTAATAACTTTAAAGTCAAGAAAGTCAGTTCAGATAGATCTAAAAACTTAACAGAAATTATCTGTGAAGAAGAACTAGATGAAAACAAGATTCGCGAAACAATCACTAGTCTTGGTTACGAATGTGGTTCAATCACAAAAGCTCCATACAAGAAAAAATTCTTAGGTTTATTCTAGGATGAAACAACATCTTTCAGTAACTGGTGTTGGTCCTTACTATGTGGTGATTATTTCACTACTCACATTATTTGGATTATATATTAATCACCAAGGGTTAATTCCAACTTTTAATCTATTCGGTCATAAGATTATCGCTGATTTATTGGCGGTTGCCTTAATTATGTTTGGTATCTTATTATGGCTTGCCGCCTTTAACGTTTCAAGAATTCACGACCACATCAAGAATAATGAATTAGTCACTGATGGTGTCTATGCATGGGTTCGTAATCCCATCTATACCGCTTTTATGTTTCTAATGTGGGGTTTAATCATCTGGCAAAATAATGCCATCCTCTTCTTACTATGTCCTTTCTATTGGTTGCTAATGAGTGCTATGGTGATAGTAACAGAAGAACGATGGTTAATGAAACTCTATGGTCAAAAGTACTTAGATTATGCAAAACACGTTAATCGTTGTATCCCTTGGCCACCAAAAACCAAATAAACTGATGAACTGTTATTTAATTAACAGTTCTTTTTTAATATATAACGATTTTAAGTGTTGTAGAATAAAAATATGAAGAAATTATTAACACTTAGTTTATGTCTTTTACTCAGTGCTTGCGTAGCACAAACACCATCAGATGAGCACGAAAATAAAGAAGAACATGAGAATACAGAGGAACATGAAAGTGTTGCCCTAGATGAATATGATCAACAACTTTCAACCATGACATTACGTGAAAAAGTTGGACAACTCTTTATTATTCGTCCAGATGCTTTGAGATTAGAACAATCACAAGGCGACATCTCTAATCCAAACATTGAAGGCTTAACATCATTAGACCAAACAGCTATTGATGCCTACAATGAATATCCAGTTGGTGGTTTTGCGTTATTCACCAAGAATATTCTCAATCCTGAACAAGTTAAACAATTCAATGATGAATTGCAAACTTTAAGTTCAATCAAACAATTCATTGCGATTGATGAAGAAGGCGGCAGTATCGCAAGACTAGCTAATCATCAAAATTTTGATTTACCAACTTACCAAGTCGACCGTTCAGACATCAATTCATCAGATGATGCCTATAATATGGGTCTAACAATTGGTCAATACCTCAAAGACTATGGTTTTAACTTAGACTTTGCTCCTATCGCCGATGTAAACACAAATCCTGATAATCCAGTAATTGGTGATCGAGCATTTAGCGATGATCCAAACATCGTTATGGAATATGCCTCAGCAATGGCTAAAGGACTTCATGAACAAGGTATTTTATCAACTTTTAAACACTTCCCAGGTCATGGCGATACGGCTGAAGATAGTCACTATGATACTGCCTACACTAATAAGACCAAGGAAGAATTAGAACAATGTGAATGGATTCCATTTGCGAAGGCTAGTGACCTTGTTATGGTTGGCCATATCATCGCCCCAAATGTCACAGACGACAAACAACCAGCTGTATTTTCACCTTATATGGTGACAGGAATATTAAAAAACCAATTAGGTTTTAAAGGTTTAATTATTACCGATTCTTTGGCCATGCAAGCAGTGACTGACCATTACAGCCCAGAAGAAGCAGCCATTAAAGCAATTGAAGCAGGATGCGATATCTTGTTGATGCCAAATGGTCTGCAAGAAGCCTTCGATGGTGTTGTTGCCGCAGTTGAAAGCAGTCGTATCTCAGAAGAAAGAATTAATCAAATCGTCAAGAAAATTCTTAAAGTAAAAGCCGATATACAATAAAGTACATCGGCTTTTTAATTAATATAATCTTTCAAATTCATCAGCAATTTCTAACAAGTCATCAGTTAAATAACCTCTGACTTGTTTTTTAATGATTTCGGGTATGCCATAATATGCTTCGGCTAACCCACCGGTAATTACTCCAATGGTATCACTATCGCCACCAATAGAAATTGCATTACGAATAGCATCTTCAAAATCATTTGATTCCAAGAATGTCACAATCGCTTGTGGTACTGAACCTTGGCAACTGACATCAAAATGATAATTGGGTCGTATTTCATTAAGTGTAAAATCAAGATCGTAATATTTACTTAGATATTTTTTAACCTCGTCTTTACTTGAACCATTTCTTAATAAATAAATGGCACAACTAATCGCTTTAGCCGCCTTTAAACCTTCGCAATGATTATGAGTTACGCGAGTTACTGCTAAAGCTAATTCCTCAGCTTCTTTGAGGCTTTTAGCCACAAAACCACAGGCACTAACTCGCATCGCTGCCCCATTACCATAACTACCATAAGGTCCTTCATCATCATGCATTAACCAATAACTAAAGTTGTCACCGTACCCAACATCAGGATACTTTCGACCAATTAAACGCATATAATAAATAGCTTGTTGTTCAAGATTACTATAATCACCATGACACTCGATTATTGCTTTGCCAATCGCGATTGTCATAACACTATCATCTGTAAAACTACATTCATCATTAAATAATTCAAAATCTTTAGACTTAAAATTATCCCTCTCAAATCTTGAACCAACCACATCACCGATAATTGCCCCAAACATTAGTTAGTACCTCACTTTCCTACACCTTCATTCTATCATTAAGCAAACATTTAAAGGATGCTAACTACTTGAGCCACCATAACTAGGCAATACTTTCAACAAAAAAAGAAGATGAATTAACATCTTCTTTACCAATTATTTTTTATTCTTAATCAAATAATCTCTAATTTTTTCAACTAAGCTTAAGTCTGCTGGTAACCAATCAACACTGTCTAACGTCTCTAATGTAAGCCATCTAGCAGCTTCGTGTTCTTTTAATACAAGATCGCCAGATTTGACAACAGAAATAAAGCAGTCCATTGATAGATGAAAAGTTGGATAATCATATTCAACAGTATCTAACAATTCTTTAACTTCAATTTCTGTATCCAGTTCTTCTTCAATTTCACGAACTAGCGCAATTTCTGGAGTTTCTCCCGCTTCAACCTTTCCGCCAGGAAATTCCCATCCATCTTTAAATTCTCCATAACCACGTTGCGTTGCAAATACTTTATCTTCATGAACGATGATCGCCGCAACTACTTTAATTGTCTTCATTTTAATTCCTCTTAATCATTAACGATATAATCATATAAATCTTCAC
>JAHHTG010000030.1 GCA_020024765.1 Thomasclavelia sp.
GCTTATTTTACCATGATTTAGGTTCTTTTCGGTAGTTATTCGAATTCACATTATTTCACACAAAAATATGATATTTACGCTATAAGTTTTTAATACTATATAGTCGTAAGGAAGAAAACCTTACCAGTGTTAAAAGAAACACTGCATATTCTATCCCCTTATAAAAAATTATGAATGATTAGTAAAAGCTCCTGTCCCGGGAGCTTTTATTATGGTTATTTAGTATATTTAGCACCTTGATAAGTGTTTTTGGATACAAAAGTTTTATCGATATCATTGAGAACTTGAAGTTTATTTAAAGTCCAACGTGGTTCGATTAAATCATCTTTTACAGCATCACCTGTTACTCGTTCGACGATAATTTCAGGTGGTAACATTTCGATTTGTTCGACTAAGATATCAATATATTCTTGTTCAGTTAAAATCTTAAAAGGTTTATATTCGTAATATTTAGCTAAAGCTGTATCTTTAATAATATGCAACATATGAATCTTAATTGCATCAAATGGTAATCCAATTAAATCATCAATGGTTTTGAGCATATCTTCTCGGGTTTCAAATGGTAAGCCATTAATAATATGAACACAAACTTTGATTTTGGTGTGGCTTAAACGCATTAAGGCATCTTTAAAGCAAGCAAAGTCATGGGCGCGATTGATAAAATTTGCGGTTTGGTTGTTGCTGGTTTGTAGGCCGATTTCAAGCCATACAGGTTTATCGTTACAATAATCATCAAGATAATCAATGATATCTTGAGGTAAACAATCGGCTCTGGTGCCTAATGATACTTCAGCAACTTCATCTCTATAGCGAAAGACTTCTAGATAATTCCGAATCTTTGCAAGAGGTCCATAGGTATTTGAAAAAGACTGGAAATAAGGAATGTAATATTCATTATGCCATTTTTTATCCATCGCTTCTTTATTAGCTAGATATTGAGCTAAGACATCTTGATGGAAAGTTGTGCTTGTATCGCCACTTCCACGTTCTGAACAGTAGATACAACCCCCATAGCCTTTAGTACCATCACGATTTGGACAAGTGAAGTCCGCATCGATAATGACTTTTGCAACCTTGGCGTGGTAGGTATTTTTTAAATAGTAATTGAATGTATGATAACGTTTATTATCGAATGTGTATTTAAACGGATTTTGCATACTCTAATTATAAAGTTTAAAGTGTAAAAGTAAATTAAGAAAATACCACATCGCGATTGATTTTAAGGCTTAAAAAAGGTATTATTGAAAAGTAATCGTTAGAAGCAGTAGTTTAAATATCCTGTTGTAGAGAACTTTTGGTTGGTGCAAAAAAGTCGGGATGCTAAATGAACTTGTCTAACATAGAAGATTAAACGTATATCTGCGATAAAGATTAAGAGAGCATGTTTACAATAAACATGAATTAAGGTGGTAACGCGTTCATAACGTCCTTATGTGAGGGACGTTTTTTATTTTATTAGGAGGATTTATGAGCTACGATCATCGCATAATTGAAAAGAAATGGCAAAAATTTTGGCAAGAAAACAAAACTTTTAAGACTGATACTAGTGATTTCAGCAAGCCGAAATATTACGCACTTGATATGTTCCCATATCCAAGTGGTGTTGGTCTACATGCAGGCCATCCAGAAGGCTATACAGCTACGGATATTATCTGTCGTATGAAACGTATGCAAGGCTTTAATGTCTTACATCCAATGGGTTTTGACTCATTTGGTCTACCAGCTGAACAATACGCTATTCAAACTGGTAATCACCCTGATGGCTTTACTCAACACAACATTAAAACTTTCACTGACCAATTATTAACTTTAGGTTTTTCTTATGATTGGGATCGTGTGATTTCAACATCTGATCAATCTTACTATAAGTGGACACAATGGATCTTTGAACAATTGTTCAAAGATGGTTACGCAAAATGCGTTGATATGCCTGTGAACTGGTGTGAAGAACTTGGAACAGTACTTGCAAACGATGAAGTTATTGACGGCAAGAGTGAACGTGGTGGCTTCCCAGTTGTCCGCAAAAATATGCGTCAATGGATTATCGACATTCCGGCTTATGCTGAAAGATTACTTGAAGGCCTAGATGATCTTGATTGGCCGGAAAGCACAAAAGAAATGCAACGCAACTGGATTGGCAAATCAGTTGGTGCACAAGTTAGATTCAATGTGGCTGATAGTGAAGAATCGTTCATTATCTTTACAACGCGTTGTGATACTTTATTTGGTGCAACATATACTGTGCTTTCACCAGAACATCCATTAGTTGATAAGATTACAACAGCTGATCAAAAAGAAGCTGTTAAAGCTTATCAAAAAGAATGTGCATCAAAATCAGACCTTGAACGTACAGAATTAAATAAGAATAAGACTGGTGTCTTCACTGGTGCTTATGCAATTAATCCAGTCAATGGTAAGAAGATTCCAATTTGGATTAGTGATTATGTCTTAATGTCTTATGGTACTGGTGCAATTATGGCGGTGCCTGCGCACGATGAACGTGACTATGCTTTCGCTAAGAAGTTTGGCTTAGAAATTATTCCAGTTCTAGAGGGTGGTAATCTTGATGAAGCTGCTCATACTGAAGATGGTTTACATATCAATTCTGGATTCCTAAATGGTTTAGATAAAGAAACAGCTATCAACACAATGATTGCGTGGTTAGAAGAAAAAGGTATTGGTACAAAGAAAGTTAACTATCGTCTAAGAGAATGGATCTTTGCACGTCAAAGATATTGGGGTGAACCAATTCCAGTTATTCATTATGAGGATGGTACAATCGGTTTAGTTCCTGAAGAAGAACTTCCACTTGTTTTACCAGTTTTAGATGATTATGGTCCATCAAAATGTGGTGGTGCTCCACTAGATAAAGCTGAAGATTGGGTTAATGTTGAAATCGATGGCAAGAAGGGCAAACGCGAAACAAGTACAATGCCAGGAAGTGCTGGATCAAGTTGGTACTTTTTAAGATATATTGATCCACATAATGATGAAAAGTTTGCAGATTATGATTTATTAAAACACTGGTTACCAGTTGATTTATATGTTGGTGGTCCAGAACATGCGGTTGGTCACTTACTATATGCTCGTATGTGGAACAACTACCTATACGACAAGAACTTAGTTCCATGCAAAGAACCATTCAAGAAGTTAGTTCACCAAGGCATGATTCTTGGTGCCAACAACATCAAGATGGGTAAGCGTTTCCCTGAATTCTGTGTTAATCCTAATGATATCGCTCGTGATTATGGTGCTGATACATTACGTTTATATGAAATGTTTATGGGACCTCTAGAAGCTGATAAACCTTGGTCAACTCAAGGTGTTGAAGGTGCTCGTAAGTGGTTGGATCGCGTTTATCGTCTATTTATTGAAATGCCTGAAAAACTTAGTGATGAAAACGATGGCAAACTAGATTACGATTATAACTTCACAGTTAAGAAAGTCACTGAAGACATCGAATCATTAAATTTAAATACAGCAATTTCTCAAATGATGATTTTCATCAATGCATGCTACAAAGAGGAAAAGATTTATAAGGAATATGCGATTAATTTCGTACAAATGTTGTCATGCTATGCACCACACATCGGTAACGAAATGTATGAATTATTAACTGGTAAAAATGATTTAGCTTATCGTCCATGGCCAACTTACGATGAATCAAAATTAGTCAAAGATGAAGTTGAAATTGTCATTCAAGTTAATGGTAAAGTTCGTGCAAAAGTTAAAGCTGCTGCTGGCTTAAGCAATGAAGCAATTCTTGAATTAGCTCTTGCCCAAGAAAATGTCGCTAAGAATATCAATGGTCAAGAAATTAAGAAATATTTCGTTATCAAGGGCAAAATTATCAATATCGTTATTTAATATGATTAAGACGGTTCAAAATGAGCCGTCTTTTTTAAAATGTTAAAAATGGTTGCTTGTGGCAATGGATGGTTTTCTTTAAAATAAAGGTGTAAAAGGAATGAGGGTAATCATATGTTGAGTGAAAATATTAAAAATATTCGTATCCAAAAAGGATTAAGCCAAAACGAATTAGCGGTGAGATTGCACGTTGTACGTCAAACGGTATCAAAATGGGAGAAGGGTTTATCTGTTCCGGATGCTGAGACACTTTCAAAGATTGCTGATATACTCGAAACAGATGTAGCAACGTTACTAGGAACGACAATCAATCCTGATCACAAACAATCGGATGTTGCCGAACAATTAGCTCGTGTTAATGAACAACTCATTGTGTCAAATCGTCGCTCATCAATAATTTGGCGTGTAGTTGCCGTACTCTTAATAATTTTATTAATCTGGTTTTTATGGACAAAATTTGAGACTACAAAGTTCTATCTTCGTATGGTTTCACCATATAAGCCAATTGATTTAAGTTATACTTGTGAAATAACTGATAGTGAGAATCATTGCGTTAAAGTATTTGAGGATAGTTTGGTTTCGAAAAAGGGCCGTTTTATTTTTTTAAATTATCATATAAAACCAATCCGTATTAATTTTAAAGATGAAAATGGTGAAGTGTTATTTGGTAGAACCCTTAATGGTGGCGACATTGACACGTTTAACGTTAAGGCAAATAAACCATATTATCTTGAAATCACGGCTGATGCCGTTGAGTCTGGTGAAGAAATTAAAGTTTTAGTCTTTGATGGTCTAATGCCTAGTGATGCTTTTGAGATATATGGTGATTAAAGTGGACTGTAGTCCACTTTTAAAATAGTTTAAAGGCTTTATTTTTGGACATTAAATCACATATAATGACATTAAGTGTTTTACATTTAAGGAGATAATGAGGATGGAAATTTTATTAATAATCTTGATTGTGGTTACATTATTGTGGTTCTTCGCAAAACCGGTAGCTGCTTGTACGGCGGTTTATGTCGGTGCAAAAGTAAGTGATAATGGTCATACATACTTTGGCCGTACTGAAGATGTGAATGCAAGTACAAAACGTTTTGTGGTTTATGAGCATGCAACTCATGATGAAAATGAATATTATAGTGATACCCGTGGAGATAATTTTAAAATGCCGATGCCTAAAGAAACATTGCGCTTTAGTGTTTTAGAAGATTCAAAACTAAATGGTGAGGGTGAATATCCGTATGGTGAAGCCGGTTTTAATGAACTTGGTGTTTCGCTTTCGGCCACAGTGACATCTTTCTATAACGAAGCTGCTAAAGCGGCTGATCCTGCAACTGAGGGTGGGATTAACGAAGTTGTTATTGCACATATTTTATTAGGTAAAGCTACAAGTGCGCGTAATGGAATTGAATATTTAGCAGAAATTATGGCTAAATATGGTGCTTCTGAACAATTCTTAATCTTTATAGCTGATGAGAAAGAAGTATGGGCCTTTGAAGCTGTTTCTGGCCATGAATGGGCAGCAATCAAAATGCCTGATGATAAAGTATCAGTTATTCCCAATCATCTTGTTATCGGCAAAATTGATGTGAACGATTCTGATAATTACTTAGCTTCGCCAAACTTAATTTCTTTAGCTAAAGAACATGGCTTCTTGGTTGAAGAAGATGGTTTAATTAATGTTATGAAAACTTATGGTCCAGTATTTGGTCCATATGATTCTTATCGTGCATGGGCAGGCCGTAAGTTCTTAAATCCGGATTTAGATGTACATGAAACTGATCCGTATTATGAAATGCTATTTAGTCCTAAAAACAAGGTTTCGATGATGGATATTCGCAATTTATTAAGCATCCGTTATGAAGATCAACCATATAGTCAAAATAAGGCTTATACACAAGAGAATTACATGATTCGTCCTATTGGTGTTCAAAGACAGGCTGAAGTGCATATCTTTGAATTAGATCAACCAATTAGTACACAATGGCAATGTATGGGTCCGATTGAATTCTCGGTTTCGGTGCCATTCTATACTCGTTTAATGACATCAACTCCTGCAAATATGCAATATTACGACACAAAACCTATAGATGGCCAATATGACTGGTCATTTAGAAAATTAGCGACATTATGTGCTTTGAATCGCGAAATGTATGGTAAGAATGTTCGCCTATATTGGGATAAATATCAAGAAGCGCTAATTGATGCCAACAAAGATGTAGTCGCTAAAATTAATGAATTATATAAAGTTGATTCAAAGGCAGCTGAAACTAAAGCAACGGATTTGGCGTTTAAGATCGCCAAAGAAGCACAAAGCCGTGCTGAAACGCTTTTTAGTGAATTGATGTATTATTTAACAGCTGAAGAATGCGACATCTTAACTGCCATTCATAAACATGAAGCGGTTAAACCATTCATGCCGTCTTTATTAGAAAAAGATATTTATACAAATTATTCATTTGATATGTAGTTTAAACCCCGTCATTAGACACGGGGTTTCGTATTTTTTTATAAAATAATGTTATATAATGAGATAAAGAAAAGGATATAATAATTGATATTCAAGGTGAAAATATGAATAATAAATTACCAAAGATTCTAAATGTCTTAGTACCGTTTCTCATCATTGCATTAGCGGCGAGTATGGCATTTAAAGAGTATAACAAGAATAAGCAAAATGATTTCCAAAATCTATGTGATGAATTTAGTGAAAAAATCAGTGTTCATGAATTTGATAACGTTGATTATCAAGTTAAAGCGAGTGATTACGATTACCAACAAGAAAATATTTTACTAAGTTTTGATATCTTTAATTATGATGAAGTTAGTGAAGAAACAATAGCACAAATCTTTGATACAATTACAAATGAATTCAATTTGTTCGATTTCGGTAAATTCGACATTGATGAATTACATATTGTCATCTTCGATGCTGTACGTAAAGGTGAAGGTGTCGAAGGCGTTGGTGTTGATACACTCATCATAGAAAAATAATTAAAAAGAAAACAGATTAGGCAAAGTGGTATGAACCTTGTCTAATCTGTTTTTAAATTATTGACTAATAGGATGCGTGACTTCGCAAGCATAACTCAGGATGTGCTGGTCGCCAATTTGGTGACTTGTTGGGGCATGATCAACAAGTTCTTTGTTGCTAAGGGCTTCAAGTTTACCAGTACGACCACTTTCCTTATAAGTATAAGTACCATCAGTTTCATAAGTCGCTTCAAAGAAACCGCACAAATTAGTATTGCCAAAAATCAATTCATGGTCATTGATAAATTCAATGTAGGTATAGGAAGTATCTTCACCAAGCTCATTGGTGGTCCCGACACAATAAATGGGGTAGTTCGTGGTGATTTCTGGTTCTGGAGTTTTACAGCCAACTAACGTCAGCAAAAATACTACACCTAAAATTATCTTTTTCATTTTGATTTCCCTCGACTTTACTTCATTATACAATAAGAAAATATCTTAAAGTTTTTAAAACGGGGATTTTAACGCTAAACTAAATAATTTAAAATAGAGGGTCTTGCTTAAATGTAATGACCCTCTATTTTGGTTAAAATGATTCTTGATTATTGTTTTTGTTGATCTTCGATTTCTTTGAAAAGATTAACTCTACGTAAGTGACGGTCTCCTAAGAAACTATTTTCTAGCCATTCATCAACCATCATCTTTGCAACTTCTTCACCAACAACTCTTGCACCGAAGCAAAGGATGTTAGCGTTGTTGTGTTGACGAGCCATTTTTGCACTGAATGGTTCACTGCAACAAGCGGCAATGGCACCGTTAACTTTATTAGCGGCAATTGAGATGCCAATACCTGTACCACAAATCGCAATTCCTAAATCAGCTTCTTTGCCGACAACAGTATTAGCGACTTTTTGTCCCATTAAAGGATAATCAATTTTTTCGCCTTCTTTGATACCTAAGTCGATCATTGTATGGCCCTTAGCCTCTAAATGTTCGATAATTGCGTTTTTTAATGCTACGCCAGCATGGTCGTTACCAATCGCGATAATCATTTTGTCCCTCCATTTGCAATTATAATAACATAGAATATTAGAAAATAGATATGGATATGTTATAATACTAAAAGAAATTTATGGCATTTTTAGCATCGGTACAGGCTTTTGAAGGGCCACTTGATTTAATGTTGCATCTAATTCGTGAAAATGAATTAGATATTTTTGATTTGGACATGGAGGTTTTGACTGACCAATATCTTAAATATATTAATGCCATGGAAGATTTACACCTTGAGATTGAAAGTGAATACTTAGTTGAGTTAGCGATGCTAATTGAATATAAGTCCAAGATGTTACTACCACAACAAGATAATAAGCTCGAAGGTGAATATGAAGAAGATCCTAAGGATGCTCTAGTTAGACGTTTATTGGAATATCAAAAATATAAAGAAATTTCTGAGACTTTAAATGAGGCTTATCTTGAACGTCATCAACAACTTGCTAAGCCTTTAGCGAATGTTGAAGAATTTAGAGTTGAAGATGATAATGAAATATTTGATGGTAATCCGAATGACTTATTAAAGGCGATGAATCGTGTTTTAAGACGTGTTCAGTTATCACGTCCAATTGATATAAAATATACTCAAAAGGAATTATCAATTGATGATCGTATTCTACAAATTAAGTCGCGTTTAAGAAATTTTGGGGAAATCTTTACATTTGATAATCTTTGTGAAGATTGCACGAATTTGCATGAATACATTGTGACATTCTTAGCTTTGTTGGATTTAGCGAAGAATCACGTCCTAGTTTTTGAGGTTGATCAAAATGATGACAGTATCATTTGGCTAAAGAGGGGTAATTAATGGAAGAATATATTGTTGGAATTGAAATGACAAAAGAAGAAATTGCTGCCGATGATCGCCGAATTTCCAATGTCACAGTCGTTAAGAAAATTGAAGATGATGCAACTGAAGAACCTAGTAATTTTGAGGCAATTGTTGAAGGATTATTATACCTTGTTGGTGAAGATGGCCTAAAAACTGGTCAAGTTGCTGAAACTTTAGATATTAGTTTTGAAGATGCTGAAGTATATTTAAATAATATTCAAAATAAATATAAAGCTGGTAATTATGGAATCGAATTAGTTGATTATGGAGGCATTTATAAATTTGTTACAAAGCAGGCTGTATTTCCATATGCACAAAAGTTGTTCCAAACTGCTAAGTCAAAGACTTTATCACAAAGTGCTTTAGAAACTTTGGCTATTGTTGCTTATAAACAACCAGTGACTCGTATTGAGATTGAAGAATTACGTGGTGTGGGATGTGATATGATGCTTCGTAAACTCGAAGCCCGTAATTTGATTCGTGAAGCTGGACGTAGTGATGCGCCAGGTCGCCCAATTCTTTATGAAGTAACGGAAGAATTTATGGATAGTTTTAAATTATATTCACTTGATGAATTACCTGATTTACCAGAATTTAACGATAATCAAAGTAATGATTTATTTGAATAATTATTAATTTAGACATTTTAAAAGATCGAGTATATCGATCTTTTTATATATTAATGATTATGGGATTTGAGATATCCTTTGATTTCTTCAAGTTCGTTTTCATTAAAGACTTTAATGCCATGTTCTTTAAAAATGGTTGTTAGTGCACCATCACCATCGGTCATTTTGCCATTGAAACTACCATCATAAATCCAATCGCGGCCGCAACTTGGTGACTTTGACTTTAATATTGCAAAATCACACTGGTTTTCTAAATATATTTCATATGCAGCCATTGCGCCCTTTTTTAATTGTTCTGTAACATCTTCACCACTCTTAAAATAGGCATGACCATCTTTTAATTCAATTGGTGAATGAGGAATACCGAAGTTAGCCAATAATTCAGCACAACCAGGGATGATAATATGGTCACTTAATAATTCGATAAGTTCTTTTTGAAGTTTATGACTACCATCATATCGGACTTCATAGCCCAACAAACAACTTGAGACAAAGATTTTCATAACTCTATTTTAAATCATTATCTTGCGAATACAATGTTTTGTCAGGAGTTATTGTGTTAAAATTGGGAACGGAGGTAACAAATATGGCAGAATCATGTACGCACGACTGCAATACTTGCGGTCAAAGTTGTTCAGAACGCGTTATGCAAAAGAAACAACCTTTACCTAGTACTCATATTAAGAAAATTATTGCCGTATTAAGTGGTAAGGGCGGTGTAGGCAAATCAACAGTCTCTTCACTTATTGCGGTTGAATTAGCTAAAAAAGGCTATCGTGTTGGAATTATGGATGCTGATATTACAGGTCCGAGTATTCCAAAGATGTTTGGCTTGAAAGGCGAATCTATGGGTGACGAAGGGGGGATTTTCCCAATCGTCACTGAAAAATACGGTATTGAAACAGTATCGATTAATTCGATGTTGGAAAGCGAAGATACACCAGTATTATGGCGTGGCCCAATTATCGCTGGGATGGTCGATCAATTCTATACAGATGTTTACTGGAAAGAATTAGACTTTTTAGTTATCGATATGCCACCTGGAACAAGTGATGTATCGCTTACAATCTTACAAGATATTCCTGTTGATGGATTAGTTATGGTTACGAGCGCATCAAAATTAATTTCAATGGTTGTATCGAAAGCAATTAAGATGGCAGAAGCAACGAAAACAAAAATTATTGGTTTAGTTGAGAATATGTCATTTGTGAAATGTCCAGATTGTGGCGAAGAAATTCGTATTTATGATGCAGCTGAAACAAACACAATTGCTGAAAAATATCATTTAGATGTCTTAGGTAAATTATCACTTGATGTCACATTGGCAAATTTAACAGATAATGGTCAAATTGAAGATTATGATAACCAATATCTTTCAGAATTAATTGATACATTAATTAAAGGTCTATAAGCTCAAAAGGTCGATAAAATCGGCCTTTTATCATGGTTTGCAAGTTGATTATTCACTCATTCTTCACATATCAGTGCTAAAATAAAAATATGGAAAACGTGATTTTAATAGTAGATGACGAAGAAAAAATTCGTAAATTAGTTCGCAAATATGTCGAACATGAAGGCTATATTGCTAAAGAAGCAACATGTGGCCAAGAAGCCATTGATATTTGCCGTCAAGAAGCCGTTGATTTAGTAATTATGGATGTAATGATGCCGGATATTGATGGATTTAAAGCTTATCAAAAAATTCGAGAATTTAAGGAAGTTCCTTGTATCTTTTTAACAGCGCTCAATGAAGAGTACAACCGTATTTACGGTTTTGACCTAGGAGCTGATGACTATGTTTCTAAACCATTTAGTACAAATGAGTTAATGAAACGTGTCAATGTTGTATTAAAACGCAATCATGCGACTAAATCAAATATTATTGAAGTCGGAGGTCTTAAAGTCGACGAAGATGCGCGTATTGTCACTATAGATGGTGAAACTTTGAATCTTTCACTTAAAGAATATGAGTTATTAGTTTATTTGTTGAAGAATCAAGGTTTAGCCTTAACTCGTGAGAATATCATTGAAAAAGTTTGGGGTTATGATTATTTCAAAGATGATCGAACTTTAGATACGCATATTAAGCTATTGCGTAAGGCTTTAAAAGAATACGCTAAATACATTACGACAATTAGAGGGGTAGGTTATCGTTTTGAAAAAGACTTACAGTCTTAAAACATATTTAACGCGTTTATTATTGATTTTTGTGGTTGGATTACTCGGACTGATTTTTATCTTGCAAATTGGAATGCTCAATGGCTTCTACCGTAGTAATAAACTTGAAGAGATGGAAGTCATTGCCTCGAATATTGAACGGGGTATTCGCAATAACGATTTAAACAATGCGATGAAATCAGTTAGTTTAAACAACGAAGCTTGTATTCGCATCGATACTTATGGGGCAGCATTAACTGGTTACTGTAAGAATGAAGTTTGTGCGCTAGAATATTTAAGCGATCGTCAAGTAGCGGATATTTACGCAACAACAATCAAAAATGGCGGTGAATATCTTTTTGAAGATTATCAATTATCACAAAACAGCGTCTTGATTAAAGATTTATATATCTTATCACGTGTCGTGAATTACAATGGTCAGCAATTACTTATCATGGTATCTTCAATTGTTCGTCCCTTAAAGCCAACAATCGATACAATCCGTTCTCAATTCTTAGGTATTGCTTTAATTGTCATTTTGACAACAGTGATTTTAGCTTATGTTTATTCAAGCAAGATTAATAAAATTTTAAAAAAATTAAATGAGAATGCAATGCGCTTGCCTTCGGGTGATTATCCAATTGAAAAATTTGAGACAAATATCAAAGAATTCAATGACATCAACGAAACTTTAATCG
>JAHHTG010000031.1 GCA_020024765.1 Thomasclavelia sp.
CCTAATATTTTAAATTACTTGATTAAACTATATTCAGCTTTTAGTGAACGATTCATTAATTCACTGATAGCCTGTAAAGGTTCTTGACCTTCAAATAAAATACGATAAACTTGTTCAGTAATTGGCATTTCTACGCCAATTTCTTTAGCCATCTCATGCACAACACGAGTTGTATTAACACCTTCAGTTGTCTTTTTATTATTAGCAAGGAAAGTTGCAGCATCGCCACTCTTACCAATTGCAAGACCAGCTTGGAAATTGCGTGAATGCAAACTTGAACATGTAACAATTAAATCACCAACGCCATTTAAGCCTAAGAATGTCTCTTGCTTACCACCTTGTGCTAAACCAAAACGCGTCATTTCATATAAGCCACGTGTCATTAGAGCTGCACGAGCGTTGTCACCTTGATTAATACCAGTAATCATGCCAGAAGCTAAGGCCATAACATTCTTTAAAGCTGCAGCAATTTCAGCACCGATCACATCTGTATTTGTATAAACTCGGAAGTAATCGTTTGAAAATAATTTTTGAATAGCACGAGCTGATTCTTCGTTCTCACACACCGAATTAACACAAGTTAATAATCTTAAGATAACTTCTTCAGCATGAGAAGGGCCAATTAATGATACGACATCGATTAAATGTTCACCTAATAAACGTTTAATAACCACTGACAAACGTTCATGTGTTTCAGGATGGAAACCCTTAGCCACATTTATTACATAAACAGGATGATCTATTAAATTTTTAATTTGTAGACAAACACTTTCAAGAGCCATTACAGGAACACCCAATAGAACAACATCAGCATCTTTAACGATATTGATATCAGTTGTCGCTGTTAAAACAGGATTGATATCAACACCAGGGTAGAACTTTGAATTTTGGTGATTAAGATTAATATCATCGACTTCGTCTTGTGAGATGCCATAAATCTTAACGTCTTGATGATTGTCAGCTAATACTTGAGCTAGTGCAGTTGCCCAACTTCCACTACCAATTACACGAATTTTCATTACTCATCCTTCTTTCTTGCAATAATCTTAATTGGAACACCCTCAAAGCCAAATGCTTCACGCAATTTATTTTCTAAGTAACGTTCGTATGAGAAATGCATTAATTCTGGATCATTAACAAATAAGACAATAACACATGGCGCTGTTTGAACTTGTGATGCATAGTAAATCTTTAAACGTTTGCCATTGTGCGTTTTTGGTGGGCTCGATAATTGCGCATCGAGAATAACTTCATTTAAGACATTAGTCTTAATTCTTAAATTTACATTGGCATAAACCATATCGATTAAAGGTAAGATTGTTTCAATACGTGAATGGTTCTTAGCACTTACAAATGCGATTGGTGCATAGTCAAGATATGAAAATTCATTGCGAATTTTCTCGGTAATTTCCGACATTGTCTTATCATCTTTTTTTACAAGATCCAACTTATTGTAGACAATAATCACACCTTTTAAAGCTTCATGCGCAAGCCCTGCAACATGTTTATCTTGTTCGATAATACCTTTTTCGCCATCGATAACAACAAGAATAACATCAGCTCTATCAATTGCTGATTTCGCTCTTAAAACAGAGTATTTTTCTATATTTTCATAGATTTTACCGCGTTTGCGAATACCTGCTGTATCAATAACTACATATTCTTTATCATTCGCATGGAATACTGTATCAATTGCATCACGTGTTGTACCTTCAACGTTGCTGACAATTACACGGTTTTCGTTTAAGAAAGCGTTTGTTAAGCTTGATTTACCAACGTTTGGTCGACCAATAATTGCGAATTTAACCATGCCATCATAAGCATCAACTTGATGTTCAGGCATATTATGAACACATTCATCTAGTAAGTCGCCGACACCAATGCCATGGGCCGCACTGACTGCAATTGGATCACCAAAACCTAAAGCATAGAATTCATAAATATTATTAATCATTGCGATATCATCGATTTTATTAACGGCTAAAATCACCGGTTTATTTGATTTACGCAATAATTTAGCGATATATTGGTCATCGTTTGTGAGACCTTCCTGGCCGTTGACAATAAAAATGATGACATCAGCTTCATCAACTGCAATATCAACTTGAGCATTGATTTCTTTTTGGAATGGAGCATCATCTAGCTGAATTCCACCGGTATCAATTAGTCGATATGTTTTTGATAACCACTGACAGTCACCATAAATACGATCTCGTGTAACACCAGGAGTATCTTCAACAATCGACACACGTTGTTCCAACATTCGGTTGAAAATCGTAGATTTACCAACATTCGGACGTCCGACTACCGCAATAATTCCATCGATCATTGTGTGTACCTCCTAATTAATTTTATCTTTAATAATTGTTAAAATTTGAGTGACAACTTCTTCAAGTGTCATATTAGAACTATCAATCTCGTAAGCATCTTCGGCCTTCTTTAATGGCGAATGCTTGCGATGTGTGTCTTGATAATCGCGTTTTTTTATGTCTTCAAGAATATCTTCGTAGTTTGATTCAATATTCTTTTCACGATTTTGTAATAAGCGACGCATTGCACGATCTTCAACACTCGCTGTTAAATAAATCTTAACTTCGGCATCAGTTAAAACAACCGTTCCAATATCACGTCCATCAAGGATATATCCTTTGTTGGCAGCAATCTTTTGTTGCATAGCAACTAATGCAGCACGGACTTTTTCTAACTTAGAAACCTTCGAAGCTGCCATAGACATTTCGTTTGTACGAATTTCATCATTAATGTGTTTACCATCAACAATGATTTCACCATTAGGTTTCATTTCTAAACTGATTGAATCAATTAGTTCAACAATTTCATCTTCAGCACTTAAATCCACACCTTTTTGAGTACATAGATAAGCAACTGTACGATACATTGAACCTGTATCTAAATGCACATAAGATAAGACTTCAGCTAACTTTCTGGCAATGGTGCTCTTTCCGGCCCCACTTGGACCATCAATAGCAATATTAATCTTCATTAAATAATACCTTGAGCAACCAAAATCATATAGCCGATAAAGCCTAAAACGAATAATAAGACAACGATTAAAGCGATTAATACAAAGTTAAGGATGCGATTAGGACCTTCAACTTCTTCTTCATCTTCATCTTCTTCGCTTGTTTCAACTGGAGTATTTGTATCTTTGACAACTTCTAAAGGAATTTGTTCACTTAATAAAGTTGCTTGGATTGTCGCTTCTTCAGCTAATGGTTTTTCTGTTTCGCTTGGAACTTCTTCAATCTTGCCAACTGTCATAGTCTTAGCTAGATCTTCATCACCATCTTCATCATTTAAATAAGATTTTAAAATTTCTGCGACATCTTCTTCAGTTGTTTCTTCTGCTGGGTCAACTTGAGCTTGAACTAATTTTTCTTCAGCAACCGGTGTTGAAACAACTGGTTCAGCAGTTACTGTATCAACAGATTCAGAATCATCATTTTCAAGTTCTGAAAGGATTTTCTTGATTTCTAAAGTAACTGTATTTGTGAAATCTTCATCTTCAATCTTTAAGTCTTCAACTTTAACATCTTCGGTTGCTGGTTTTGCAGGTTCTGCTACAGTACCACGGATTTCATTAAGAATTGTAGTTGGAATTTCATCATCAGTCATAAGACCTTTTGATTTATTATATTCATTAACTTCGTTTAAACATTCTTCTAAATAATTGTTAGTTAAATCTTCAATTTCAGGTTCCTCAGCAACAGGAGCAACTTCAATTGGTTCGACGATTGGTTCAATCACAATTGGATCTTCAACTGTAGGTTCTGCAATTGTAGACTCTTCAATAGAAGATTCTGTTTCACAAGAACATGGTTCTTCACACTCGCATGTGCTAGATTCTTCTTCACATGTACAAGTACATGTTTCATGCTCCTCAGTTTCTACGATTGGTTCAGCTTCAATCTTAATTGGTTCGCTAATAATTGGTTCTTCCACTTTAGGTTCTTCAGCGACTGGTTCATCTAAAGTAATTGGTTCGAAATCGAATTCAGTGTCAGCAGCTTTGAATAATTCTTCAATATCGATGAAATCATCATTTGCAGATTCAGCGACTGGTGTTTCTTCGGTAACTGGTTCTTCTACTTCTTCAACTTCAACTTTTGTTTCTTCTTTTATTGGTTCAATAACTTCCACACTTGGTGTCACTTCTTCGACAACAGTTGGAATTACTTCTTCGTGTTTATATTCTTCACTTTTCGAAATGTTTTCATCTCGAATTTCGACTTCGCGCCCATTTTCTAATTGGTTTCTTAAATCGGCGTATTTTTGTGTTCTTGTAAGTCTAGCCATAAATAAACCTCCACTTGTAATTATAACAAACTAAATTTTAAAAATAAATATCATGAAAGAACAAGCCTATTTAAAGGCTTTCTCACAACTATATTATACTGAAAAAATCTTAAATTACTATGTATTTAAACGATTAACTTGTGAAATATAGTCGTTTTAGGACAAACAAAGAAAAAGCCGTTCCTTTTTAAGAAACGACTCATAATATTATTGCTTAAGTAAAGGTGAAACATGCTTATAGACCGCAATAGTTACAAGCGATACAGAAACACCTTTAATTAAATTAAACGGTGTTGTGCAGAAAATAACCAAGTCCAACGTACTATCAATAAATGGGAAAATTGCTTGGCCCATGCCAATAATCATATCTAAGCTTAAATTCATAATATTGACATAGGCTGGAATAACTGCTACCAAGTTAGAAACTAAGCCAATCACAGTCATAGAAATTGTTCCAATAACCAACGCCTTAATGGCTGTTTTTCTTGTCTTATCTTTTTGATAAATTAACGCAGCTGGTACTACCATTGCGCAACCGACAATAAAGTTTGATGCTTCTCCCACAAACATCGTACTAGTACCTGAAAAAAGTAAATTGAGAATGATTTTGATGGCTTCGATTAACACTGCACTCATTGGTCCTAACGCAAAGCCTCCAATTAAAACCGCAATTTCGCTAAAGTCCATTTTATAGAATGGTGGTGCAATAAAAGGTAAAGGGAATGCAATAAACATCAACACATACGCAATTACCCCAAGAATCGCAATCTTCACTAAATTACGTGTTTCCAATAAAGAATTCTTTTTCATATTCAAGCCTCCATATAAAAAGAAAAAAGGTTCTTAAAACCTTTGGGCTGACTATGGAATTTTATATCATTAAAAATCATATAAACATCTTCCATCCAGACTTTACTGTCGCCACTTGAATCGCACAAGTTCAACCATCAAAGGTTCGCGGGGTTTACCGCCGGTCAGGAATTTCACCTTGCCCTGAAGTTTATGCTCTAATTATAGCTTTTTCTCTCCCAAAACAAAATAAAAAAATCGCTATTTCTAGCGATTAATTGTTTAGTTATTAAGCACGACCTGAGTATTTACCATCAGCTGTAGAAACTAGGACTTTTTCTTCATTTTCAATGAATAAAGGAACACGTAGTTCAAGACCTGTTTCAGCCTTAGCATTCTTAAGAGCATTAGTAGCTGTATCGCCCTTAACTGCTGGTTCACATTCAACTAATGTTAAAGCAACCTTATCTGGTAAAATAACACCTAAGATTTCTTCTTCATACATTGTGATATCTACTTCTAAGTTTGGTGTTAGGAAGTTTAATTCCCATTCAAGCTTGTCTTTTTGGATTTCGATTTGATCATATGTATTGTTATCCATGAATACGCATGCATCACCTGCATCATATAAGAATTGCATCTTGCGTTTTTCGATCATAGCTTGTTCAACTTTGTCGCCACCTGTGAATGAAATTTCATTGATAACGCCAGTTCTTAAGTTCTTAACTTTAACCTTAACGATCATTTGGCGCATAGCAGTTTTGTTACGGTCAACATCTAATACGATGAAGATATTCTTATCATATTCAAAAGTTGTTCCTGGTTTTAAATCATTTACGATAATCATTTAATATTTCCTCTTCTCCTTGTGTATCTATTATATATTAACGCATTTACCTTTTTTAGTATAGATAAAATTGAGTTTTGTCCATAGTTATGCACTAATTTTAACAATTTCATTGTTTTCAACTGTCAAAATCCAAATTTTGTCAATATATTTAACAAGATAACCTGAAGGTTCAGTAAACACTTCAACCGTTATTCCATCAATGTTTAAGTTCTCGATTGGTGTATTATCATTTAATTGTTGTTTAATACAGCAAATGACTTTCGTCTTTAGAATTAATTGTTCATTAATCTTTTCAAGGTTCTCGTAACTTTTTAAACCAAGGTATACGCTTTGACCATAAGTTATTCCAATCTCGCTAATCCCAACAAGCATCATCAAGGCTAACCCAGTAATGAAACCTCTAGACTTTTGCAATGGCCCAGACATAATTTATATTATCCTTTTGATACTCGATGTAGATGGTATTACCCAATTGTTTAAAATAGCAACCTTTAACATTATCTAAAAATAACTGATAACCAGGTGTCAAATAAAGTCTTTCATTTTGCGCATGAAGACACCATTTTTCTGTACCGATTCGATATTCTAAATCACTATCCATTATCACAAAATCCATCCCCAATAATAATTTGTCTCTTAATTGAGCAATTCCAATTTCATCTTGAACTCTTTCATCATAAACATCATAACGTCCCACAATTTGAAGCGAACTAATCACTATAGGCAAAAGAATCATCATAATGACAAGTGATAATAGATATTCCTTAAGTATAAAACCTTCAAGGCAATAATTGATATGTTTCATTGAATCTATCGTTAAATTCCTGGTGACTTTGATAAGCTTTAACATAACTTCGATGAACTTTATTTAATCCATAAATCTCAAAACTAATTAAAGCAACTATGCTCAAAAGAATTAAGACATCAATCAAAAGATAACCCTTACTTTTCATATGTGATATAACCACTGCCCAAATGAATAACCATTTGATGTTTATGGCCGATGATTGTTTGAGCCATATTCACATTGCCCTCTTTTGAAAAATAAATTGGAAAACGATAATCCATATGATAGCGATTATCCACATCTACAGCTTTCCCTTCAAGCAAAGATTTGGTATGTGCTAGATGATATTCATTCATGAAACGATAATCACTTAAATCAAAGGTAAAATCTCGAGGCAAGTATAAAACACTAACAACCATCATAATAATCATCACAATCAAAATCTCAGCCATTAAATAGCCCTTATTGTGCCATCGCATGTCCATCGACAATCACAATGGCTTGACCATTTGAACATTTAGATTGTTCTTCTGTAAGATAACCACCATTCACAAGGTCTGCTACGCCACTTGGATAAGTTCCAAAGTCCAGTTTAAACTCAATGATAGCTGCATCAACAACTTTCGATAGTGCTTCACATCCGACATTTTCCACCGAATTCAATACTTTATTAACGTTTGGAACCGTTAAAAGAAATAGTATGGAAATGATCATAACTACAACGACCATTTCAAGCAATGTAAAACCTTTTGTCTTCATAATTAAAAGCCTCCAATAATTTCCATGGGAATAAATAATATTTGATAGACAAAGATGATGACGATGCCAATTAAGATATAGCTACTCAATTGAATTGCTTTACTAAAGGACTGGCATTTATGCGCAAAACGAATTTTAAAATCATCATAGTAAATCTTCAACATTTCACCTAGATCATCACTATATCGCGCAATTTTAATATAACGGCTTAACCGTTCATCAATATACGGTGAATGTAAAGCCTCTTCCATTTCTTCGCCCTTCAATAAGTCTTCATCAATGTGGAAGGCAAGGAAACTAATTAAAGGTTGATTTTTAATTGCTTTAAGTAAAGTTATTGTTTCTTTTGTTTTGATTCCTGTTTCATAGCAAGCGTCAAAATAGAGAATAAAGCGTGAACTTAAATACTCTTTATAAGTTGCTTTAGGAAAGTATTTATTTAATAGTACATAGGCAAAGACCAAACGTTTTGGCCTCGAAAAATACATAAACCCGACTAGAACAATCAGAATTAAAATCATTAGGGCATTAATTGCAATGTCAAGGACTTCTTTAAAAACAAGAAGTTCATGAAAATCGATATTAAATTGATTAAGGCTATTCATTAGCCCTTCAAAACAATATGCATTAAATAAATAAATACCAACAAGCGTAAAAACCAAAAGACAAACAGGATATGTAAGTTCTTTATAGACATGATGTTTCAGTTCATGTTCAGTCTTATAAATCTTCAGCGAAAGACCAAGGGCATCAAGCAAAGTTAGATAATGTATGAAAACTTTAAAATAGTGACGAATCTCTTTGATTAAGTAATCACCAAAGATGGTTTCAATCATTTCGCCCCGGTCTAATCGTTTAACAATTTCTTCAACATTAGTTCCGTTCTTATGAGTTTTAATAATTGCTAGAGCATCTTTTAAAGGCAAATTCACCCTTAATAATTTATTTAAAGCATCAAGATCTTCTACACTAAAGAATTTCTTTATAAGTTTCATTTTCATCAATGAGATTGTCAATGACCGCTTGGCGAATACTTTCCTTTAAAGGATGTGGTAAGGTCTTTAAATGTCCGTCAAAATATTCTTCAATTAATTCCCGGGACATGGTTTCATAAAAGACTATCTTATCGTTGGTTCCTTTTTTCGAGAATAAACGTTGACTTGAGAGACCAACCAAAACATTCGCTAATTGAAAGCGACTAACTCCCAGTTCCAACATTCTTTCAATGCTTAATAAACAATTCGGCGCATGAATTGTACTTAAAACTAAGTGACCAGTATTTGCTGCTCTAATAGCCATTTTTGCTGTCACTTCATCACGAATTTCGCCAATCATAATAATATCTGGATCGTGTCGTAAAACTTGTTTAATTGCCTCATCATAATCAAAACCAATTGAACGATTAATCCCTATTTGGACAAAACCTTCAGCATGAATTTCAATTGGATCTTCAATTGTAAAGATTTTTTTATTTTTTACACTTTCGAGCATGCTGTAAAGGGTTGTGGTTTTGCCGCTACCTGTAGGACCGGATGTAATAAATAAACCATTTCGTAAATTTACAATTCTTTTAAAAAATGCGTTTTGATTAGACTCTGTTGATAACTTGTCAAGATGAACTAAATGTCGGTCATTGAGAATTCTGAGAACCCCGTTTTCCATCTTAGTATCAGCGATTAATGCAAATCTTAGCGACAGACTCAAATCATCAATAAACCAATCAAATTGGCCCGTCTGAGGTCGCAATAAATTCCCAACATCAAGATTTGCCAAATACTGAAGATAGCGAATTAACTTATCATCCCCTCTTTCTACCTTTACTTGGCGAATCACATCGCGAATTCGCATCTCAATTTTGATTTCATTGCGATAATTCGTAAAATGAATATCGGTCGCTTGGTACTGCAACGCTAATCTTAATAAACCATTTAATCTCTTTTCCATTTCCTGCCTCCTACTTATTTATATCGGCAAGAAACATTAAACCTAAATAAAAAGAGATAAGTAAACTTATCTCAAATAATTATTATATTCAAGCTCATAACTTAATGAACTTATTTCATCGTGCCCTGGATAGATGATATAGTCTCCACTAAAACTTTTAAACAGTTTAAGCGACTGTTTAAGATCACTTTCACTGCCGCCATATAAATCTGTTCGGCCAACACTTCCCTTAAACAAAGTGTCACCACTAAAGATAGAATCTTTAAAGACAAATATAACCGAACCCTTAGTATGGCCAGGCGTTGCCATTGTTTCAAAAGTAAATGGCCCAATTTGATATTGTTTATCTTCAAGAGCTGTTATTGGGCTACTAATTGAGGCTGTTAAATTCATATAACAATTCCATAATTTAGCAGTCTTGGGATTAACTAAGTCAAAGTCTTCATGGCTTAAATAAATTGGGCAATGATATCGCTTATAAAGTGGGTCAACCGCTTTGATATGATCAAAATGGCCATGTGTCAAAAGAATTCCCAAAACTTCATCTTCACCAATTTTAGCGATAATCTTTTCAGCTTTACCTGCCGGATCAATCACTAAACATTTCCCATTTTCTTTAAGTAGATAGGTATTTGTTAGAAAAGCACCCATCACCAAACGTAAAACTTCCATAAATAGAAAAAAAGCCTAATTTAGGCTTATTTTTTCTCCTTATGGACTGTCATTTTATTACATCTTGGGCAATATTTTTTAATTTCCATCTTTTCAGGATGTTTCTTTTTGTTTCTAGTACCAATGTAATTTTCTTCACCACATTCGGCGCACTTAAAAGTGATAAAATCTCTCATTTCTAAAACCTCCGTTCAATATGCTCATTTATTTTAACATAGTCATATGATTTTTCGCAATAAATATCTCAAAAAATATGGATTGTTTAGGCGTTTTCCTTCACAATCCATATCCGATAAATTAATTATTTTTTATCTATTTTCTTTTTGCGTGGCTTCTTAACTTTTGTATGGAAAATAACACCCGCAAATGGTGCTAAACGGATATCTAATGTATTTGGTTGACCGTGTTTCTTCTTGCGATGAGCTTTAATTGGTTCGAAGTTACACATGTTACAACCAGCATAAATATCTTGTTCGGAGTTAATAACTTCAGTGTAAGTTCCGCCATATGGCACTCCGATTTCAAAATGTTCATATGAGATTGGCATTACGTTTAACACCACAAGGTAACAATCCTTATCATCTTGACGATAATAAGAAAAAACACTTTGCGCATTATTGTTTGCATCAATCCACTTGAAGTTATTTGTCTCCCAAGCGTATTCATTACGATATAATGCCGGTGTATTGCAATAGATATTGCATAAATCTCTAAAGAAACGCGCAAAGGAATCATGCATTGGGTATTTTAATAAATCCCAATCAAGTTGTTTAGCTTCATCAAATTCTCTAAACATCGCGATTTCATTACCCATAAAATTCAATTTTTTTCCAGGATGCGTAAACATTAAGACAAATAAATTACGACATAGATGGAACTTTTCTTCATAAGTACCAAACATCTTGTCGATAATCGTACCTTTTGAATGCACAACTTCATCATGGGAGAATGGCAATAAGAATTTCTCATTATAGAAATAAGCCATTGAGAAAGTAATCAAATTATGATGGTATTTGCGATATTCATGGTCCATGCTGTAATAGCGCAATGTATCATTCATCCAACCTAAATCCCATTTATAGTCAAAGCCAAGACCACCCCATTGAGTTTCCTTGGTAACATTTGCGAAATCAGTTGAATCTTCTGCAATCAACATAATGCTAGGATGAGCTTGTTTTAATTCATAATTTAAACGTTTAATAAATGATTGGCCTTCAACATTTTCACCTAAATCACGATTGCCTTTATGGTAAATCAAATGTGAAACAGCATCAAAACGTAAACCATCTACATGATAACGTTCACAATAGAAGTTCGCACTTGACATTAAGAAAGATACAACTGGGCTCGAATTAAAATTAAAATAATATGAACCCCATTCCGACTTCATTAGATGTGATTCAGGATATTCGTACAATGGCTTATAATCAAAATTAACCAAACCATGGCCATCTTGTACAAAGTGAGCATAAACAACATCTAAAATTACACCAATACCATTTTTGTGACACTCATCAATAAATTCCATTAAATCATATGGTGTCCCATAACGTGATGTAGCGCCAAAGAAACCTGTTGACTGATAACCCCACGAACCATCAAAAGGATGTTCAAAAACTGGCATTAATTCAATGTGTGTAAAATGATTTTCTAAAACATAAGGAATTAATGTTTCCTTTAAGTGGCGATAAGTATTTAGTTCTTCACCTTCTGGATTCTTAAAGCCATTAATATGAACCTCATAAATATTCACCGGCTGATCATAATTGAATGTACGTTTCTTTAAGTAATCAGCATCTTGCCAATGATAGTAGTCAAGATTGTACATACACGATGCATTTGCAGGACGTTTTTCGCCATAGAAAGCATATGGATCAATCTTGTCTTGGTAGGTATTATCATTCTTATAAATACGATAACGATAAGCATAAATCAATTCACAGTCCGGAATGAATAACTCCCAAATGCCACGGAAATCAACTTTAACCATTGGGAAAGGTTCTTGCCAGTCATTAAAAGAAGTGATGA
>JAHHTG010000032.1 GCA_020024765.1 Thomasclavelia sp.
ATTTCTGGGCATTAAAACCAAGTATTTTCCCTAAACTTGAAAAAGTCTTTAAGGAACAATTTGCTGCAGGTGTTGCTGGAAACCCAATTAAATATGAAGCTTTACTTCCTAACAATATCGGTGATTTAGTTAAGAATGATGAATGTAAAGTACATATCTTAACGTCTAACGATAGTTGGTTTGGTGTTACTTACCGTGAGGATAAACCATTCGTTGTCGAAAAAGTTGCACAATACAAAGCTGAAGGTAAATATCCAGAATACCTTTGGGATTAATTAATTATTAACTATTTATTAAGCAAGCGATATAATCGCTTGCTTAATTTCATGAGGTACTATATGAATCATTTAATCTTAGCGAGCGGTTCACCCCGCCGTAAAGAATTACTATCAACTTTAAATATTCCCTTCGAAATCATTACGGCCGATATCGACGAAACAATTGTTGACGGAAAACCTTTAATCGATGAAATTGAACGTCTGTCTTTTCAAAAAGCCTTAGCTGTCTTTAAAGATCACAAAGATCATGTTGTAATTGGCTCGGATACCATTGTTACGTTGAATGGCAAACATCTAGGTAAACCTAAAGATGAAACTGAAGCTTATGAAATGCTTAAAAGCCTACAAGGCAAAATGCACGAAGTTATTACAGCCGTAACAATTCTTTCACAAAAGAACAGTGAAACTTTCTCGGTTGTCTCAAAAGTTGAATTTTATCCCATGAGTGATGCAGAAATTCATAGTTATATCGCTACGAAAGAACCTTTAGATAAAGCTGGTGCTTACGCTATTCAAGGTTTGGGTGCTAAGCATATTAAAGGAATTATTGGCGATTATTATGCTATTATGGGATTACCAATTGGTGAACTTTATCACCGCATTCAAAAGTATCTTTGATTTTTCAAAGAACTTCGCCGATATAGTATAGTGGTATTACATGTCAATGGTAATGATAAAACCTCAGTTCAATTCTGGGTATCGGCACCATCTTATAAATTCAGGCCAATCTTAACGTTGGCCTTTTCTTTTTGAAAAGTATAATATTAATAAAAAAGGAGTGCGATTTATGCAAATAAAAGAAGGATATATTAACTTTAAAAATCATCAAACCTATTATCGAATGGTTGGCGAATGTACCGGAAATAAAAAACCACTAATTCTTTTGCATGGTGGTCCAGGTTCAACTCATAATTATTTTGAAGTTATGGATGATTTGGCAAAGAAAGATGGCAGAATGCTTGTCATGTATGATCAAATTGGTTGTGGCAATTCATATATTGAAGGTCATCCTGAATACTTTTGTGCCGAAGTCTGGATGGATGAATTAAATGCTCTACGTACACAATTAAATTTAGATGAAGTCCATATTATGGGCCAGTCTTGGGGTGGTATGATGGCTTTAATGTATGCTTTAGATTATAATCCTACAGGTGTTAAGTCATATGTCTTATCTTCAACCCTTCCTTCAGCTAAACTTTGGGAATCAGAACAACATCGTCGTATCTCTTATATGGATAAAAAATATCAAGATGCTCTTAAACGTGCCCTTGATTCCGGCGATTACAATGATCCTGAATATCTTGAAGCTGTAAATGCCTTCATGGACTTGCACTGTAATCCAATCTTTAAAGGCGAAGCTCCTGAATGCATCACACGACATAAACGCTCAGGTAAAGAAGCTTACATAATTGGTTGGGGTCAAAACGAATTCACACCAACAGGAACATTAAGTGGTTTTGAAGTAATCGATCGTCTACATGAAATCAAAACACCATGCCTCATTACTGATGGTCAAAGAGATTTATGTTCACCATATATCGCGAAACTAATGTATGATAAAATTCCTAACTCAAAATGGGAACTTTTCGCTTATAGTGGTCATATGCCATTTGTTGAAGAACATGATAAATATGTCGAAATTTTAATTGACTGGTTAAATAAAAACGATTAAAACTTTATCACTTATATTTTCCGCCTAACATAAGCACTATATAACGTTATTGCACTAGTGAAATAATTAATATATACTGAAGTAAAGGAGGGACACTACTATGAAAAAAGTATTAAGTATCCTAACCGCTTTAGCTTTAGTGCTATCAATATCTGCTTGTGCAAAAACTGAAGAGCCCGTGCTTAAAGATGCATTAAATTCCTTAACTGAGAGTGATTATCATTTTAGAGCATATAAGTATCTTGAAGATAAAGATTATCTTGTTGAGGATGTCGTAAGTGTTAAAGACTTAACAAACACACTCATCAGTATTTATCATATGCCAGAAGACAACGAAGAAGTAATCAATGGTTTAAAAGAAGAATTTAATAACTTCGCATTAAAACTTGTTGAAATGTGCAATGATGATGAAATTAAAATAGTTAAGCCATTTGATATGATTAGTGATGAATATGAATTCACATTAGTTAATGATGAATATAAGATTTTCTTCATCAACAATAATCGTATCGTAACAGTTGATAAAGATGGCAATAACGAATATGTCGTTTATGAAAAAGGCGGATATTATGATGCAATGTTAAACGCATATGATGCAATAAATAAAGTTGTTCGTGATTATGCTGGCTACTAGATTATCGCGTTTATAACCAATCCCTGATATATTGTGACTTTTATCGCATATAAAATAAAACCTGTACTAATCAAAATTAATGATTAGTACAGGTTTTTTACATGATATCTTCTAACTTAATTTGGTAGATAACGTTCTTTCTTTCAACAATAATCTTAATCTTCTTAGCAACTTCGGGTGTTTCTTTGATCTTGTTTAAAAGTTCTTTTGTTGGATTGATCGCATATGGATGACCTACTAGTTCAAACATTGTAAAGTCACCAGTCGTATCACCATAGGCATAACTTTCACTTAAATCGATATCATACTTTGTGCTTAATTCATGAATTGCTTTTTCTTTACTTTCATGATCCCACATTGGCACAACTTCACCAGTATAATGACCAGTTTCATCCGTCTTATATGTTGTACCACGATAATCATCGAAATCATATTTTTTAGACATGATTTCAACAAGTTCTAATGGCGAACCAGAAATTGTAAAGACATAGTGGCCAGCCTTCTTATGATTTGCAATTTCATTACGAGTAAAGACGTAAACGCGGTCACCCTTTTGTTCAATAACCTTTTGAGCAATGTGATGAATGTGTTCATTCGACATACCAACTAATTCATGTTTATAGATTTCAACCATCTTCATTAGATAATCATCATATTCACCTTGACGACGATCATAAGACATGAATGCCGGGCGCACTTCATCATACCAATGGCTTGGATCAACAAGTTCATAGGTAATAAACTTTTTAAAGACTTCGGTAATTAAGCCTTCACGATATAGGGTGCCATCGATATCGAAGAATGCAGCAATTTTTTTCATAAAAATTTCCTCCCTAATATTTTTCTAATAATATTAACACATCAATCCTAATATCTAAAGGATTTTTTGCGAATTTTTCTTCAATAATCATGCCTTCTTCAGCCATGCCTACTTTTAAAATTTCTGGATATCTTGCTAAATAACGATCATAAAAACCCTTGCCGTAACCAATACGATCGCGTTGCTTTGTGTATCCAAGTGCCGGTAACACCATGAAGTCAATATTGCGGCCGTTGATTTCTTCACACTCGGTAGGATCTGGTTCTAATACATTAAACTTCTCATTCATGACTAAAGGAATATCTTTATCATAACGATAGAAAATCATATTCTTATCATCAATGATAACTGGCAAAGCAATAGTTTTATTGGCTTTTAAACATTCATTAAAAAGATATGTTGTTTGAATCTCTTCAGGCTTACTACAAAATAAAGCGACCGTTTTTGCTTTCTCAAATTCTTCAAGTTTGCTAACGAGCATATTCAATGTATCATCATTGTGATGAGTTCGTGTCTTAAGATATTCACGACACATTTTTCTTGCAACATTTTTACTAATCATCTTCTTCACCTTTAAAATTTCCCAATCTCATAAAACCATAATAAAACCCAGAAATCAATCTTTTTTCTGGGTTTATGTCTTAAATAATAACTTTAATATTTTCGTAATGATGAAGATATACTTCTTGATGTTCGATTAAATAATTCGATAACAATGTCACCATGTCTTCTTGCATTTCAAGGATTCTTGGCGCATCTTTAAACATAAAGAAATTGCCACCGCCAGCTGCACGATAGTTCGAAATCGCTAATGTGAATTCTTGATTATCACTAACAGCTCGGCCTTGATATGTTAATTCAATGATACGGCTACCTTTAGGATTAGATACTTTAATTGTGTAATCAATTCCGTCAACCATATCGTAATTATAGTGCTGAGGTTTAGGATATGCAAAACTATGATCAACCACAATCTTGTCATCTTCAACCGCAAAGTATTCAGCATTCTTTTCGAGATATTCCTTTAAGATTTTGCCATTTATTTTGAAGACAACTAAAGTATTAGGATAAACATAAGTCGAGACAATGTCACGCATCGTAATCTTCTCGTTAAAGCCTACTGCATCATTAAACAATGCATTACCTGCTAAATCAGCGCCAGATGCTTCCAATTGAACCTTATTAATAAATGTAATAACCGGATGTTTATGAACTCGGGCATCAAATTCATCATTCACCTTTAAATCGGCATCCATAATACGTCCTAAAGGTTCATCTAACCATTTTTCACATCCTGCTTCTACATCTTTGAACTCAGCTTCGAATGTCGGACTAGTTGGATACGTGCAAGGTACCAATTGTTCTGTAATCTCGTGTGTATCTAAATCCCAATCAACAACAGCGATTTCTTGACCCATATGTGCTGTTTGAGTAACACTTACGCCCAAACATTTTTGTGCAATAGAACGATGTTGGTGTCCGGAAATTAAAACATCGATGCCTTTAATTTCTTGACACATACGATAAGCTTCATTTTCACCAGTTAAATCTTCTGTTGGCAAACCAGTGTCTAAATCTTTTTCAAAACCACCATGATAAACGACGACAATGCCATTAACTTTTTCTTCATTTTGAATTTTGGCAACAGTCTTTTCTACATAATTAAAAGCTTCTTCGATTTCAAAACCAACTAATGATTGAGGCTTTTCCCAATTCTTAATGTAATGAGTAACAACTCCAATAATCGCAATCTTATGGTTATCGTCAAATATATGGATACGATAAGGTGCACCTAAATATTCGCCATTGTATTTGACGTTGCCACATAATCCTAGAGCATGATTTTCCTTAATGTAATTAATTAGGTTTGCTTGGCCATAGTTAAAATCATGGTTGCCGATATTATAGTAATCGTAGCCCACTTCATTAACGGCTGTAATCATGGGATTAGTTTGATATCTGTCTTGATGACGATAGTAATAGCCAAGTAAAGGACTTCCTTCTAAGACATCACCATTATCAATTTTTAGTGTATTTTCAATAGTATAAGCGTCCATGGTTGCCTTGAGTTTAAGAAAGCCGTGATCACACGGCTTTAAATCACTATATCGATAAGGCATTACATAACCATGAACATCAGAACTTGCAAGCAATCTGATTTTCATAATGATTATTCTCCTGTAGTTAATTTACGACGAATACGTGTTGAAATCCATTCAATAATCATAACTAAGATGATTAAACCAAATAAGAACGAACCAACCATTCCCCAACGACGTGAATTGATACATTGAATTAAAGAAGCACCAATACCACCGGCACCAACGATACCTAAAGTAGTAGCATCTTTCATGTTGATATCAAAACGATAAATCGCCGTTGATACAAAGCTCGCATATAGTTGAGGTAAAATACCACACCAAATCTTTTCGAAAGCATTACATCCTGAAGCATCTAGACTTTCAAGAATTCTTGTGTCTAAATCTTCAATAGCTGTAATGTACATCTTAGAAATCATACCAATCGAACAAATGCTTTGAGTTACAACACCACAGAAAGCACCCGGTCCTGTAACACGAATCCATACTAGTGCCCACACAAGAGAAGGAATTGTTCTAATTAATAAGATAAATAAACGTGTAATTGTCGCAGTAAACTTGCCAACAATATTTTCACTAGCTAAGAAACTGATTGGAACCGCAAGAATAGCACCAAAGAATGTACCTAAAACCGCAATTGCGATAGTTTGAAACATTAAGTAAGGAACACCATCGGTTTCAAGTGAGAATAAGATATTTGTATCAGGGTGTGTTAAACCATGAATCATACCTGTGGCAATTTCGCTACCTTTAGTTGTGATGCCAGCATAGTTAATACCATTAGCTGACCAAATAACTAAACTAACGACAATTGCTGTAATTAGGATATATAACCACTCGTTACGAGGGCGCTTTTCATAAGCATCTTCTAATAATTTATTGATTTTTTCAGCCATATCCTAACCTAACTTCTTTCTAAAATATGTACTTAAAGAGTCAACAGCAACTACTGCAATAAATAGTGCTAATAAAACAGTACCTAAACTATTATAATCACGCCAGCCAATTCTTTCATTGATTAATAGTCCTAAACCACCAGCACCAACATAACCTAAAATTGAAGCAGCACGGATATTCATTTCAAAGCAGTATAAGCAATGTGATAAATATGTTGGAAGAATTTGTGGTACACAAGCTGACCAGAATGCTTCAAACTTATTGGCGCCTAAAGATTCCATAGCTTCAAAAGGCCCCATATCAATTGTTTCGATGCTTTCAAATAGCATCTTGCTGACAACACCAAATGTAAAAATGGTGATGGCAATTGTACCAGCAAACGTACCTAAACCAAAGATTAATGCTGCAATTGTTGCAATAATGATTGTTGGTAATGTACGAACTAAACCCAATAAGAAACGTGATAATGATAAAGTAAAACGATTCTTATTAATATTACTACTTGCAATAATTGAAAGTGGTAATGCAAAGAAACAACCAATGATTGTACCTAGTAGTGACATCTTGATTGTATCAATTAGTGGCCCCCAAACATTTGGCAAGAACGCAAAGTTTGGTTTGAAAATTTTACCAAGAATCGCACCTAATTGTTTACCAGTACGTTGAATAACAATCATCAAATCAAAACCAGTTAATTGGATACTGAAGTATAAAACAATTAGTAAAATTAAGATAATCAATGGCATTCTTGAACGTTTACGTTCAACACTATGACCATTGCTTAAAGTAATGATTTCTGGTTTGAAAATGCGATCAAACAAACTTACTTTATTTTTCTTCATTTTCTTCATCCTTTGAACTAGGGATATTATTGCCCTTGTAGACAACATCTAAAATTTCAGGTGTTACTTCACTAGTTGGTCCATCATAAACGATTTCTCCATCTCTAATACCAATAACACGATCAGCGTAATCTAAAGCTAAGTCAACGTGGTGAATGTTGATTAAAATTGTGATGTTTAAATCTTTATTAACACGTTTGAAGTCACTCATAACGATTTTCGCAGTAACTGGGTCAAGTGCTGCAACCGGTTCATCAGCTAAGATGATTGTTGGAGTTTGATTTAATGTACGTGCCAAAGCAACACGTTGTTGTTGGCCACCTGATAATTGGTCACAACGTGTGTAGGCTTTATCAAGAATACCAACTTTATCTAAAGCACCTAAAGCTTGTAATTTTTGTTCTTTTGAATATAGACCGAATAAAGTCTTGTACCAAGGCATATCTGGAACCATACTTGTTAAAACGTTCTTAATAACTGTTGAACGCGTAACTAAGTTGAATGATTGGAAAATCATACCAATCTTACGACGGAAACGACGTAATTCTTTACCCTTTAAAGTAGATACATCAACACCATCAACAGTTAAACTTCCACCAGTAATATCGTGCATACGGTTAATTGTACGAATTAACGTTGATTTACCTGCTCCTGATAGACCGATGATAGCTACAAATTCACCTTGTTCAATATCTAAATTAATGTTCTTTAGACCTTGAACACCATTTGGATAAACTTTATCCACATTTTTAAAACTAATCATAATCTAAACCTCTTTATTTCCATTTCGAATTATACCATATACCCAGTTGTATTAGAATGCCTTGAACTACAATAACACACAATTTTTACACAATAAAAATAAAAAGCTCGAGAAATATCTCGAGCTTAATTTATCGTTTAGAGTTGTTATTACTTAACAGCTTCTAATGCCTTACGAGCACCGTCGTAGTCAGCATCTGTAGCCTTTGCATAACCAGCATGGCTGTATACAGAGAAGATTTCTTTTCCTTCTTCAGATTCGATAACTTCGATTAAAGCGTTTTGGATAGCTTCGATGAATTCAGGGTTGTAGATTTCTTCTTTAGCCTTTGTGATTGCAACTGTATCGTTGTAAATACCTGGAGTAACACCAATTACATTTAGTTCTTCCCAGATTGATTCTTCACGACCCATACCTTGTTTACCAGTTTCGTCCTTTTGGTCGATAGGTAAGTTCCAAGATGCTTCGTAGTCATTACGTCCATCAGCGTAGCAAACGATGATATCTACTTGTTCAGCAGCTGCTTGAGCAAATGCTGTACCGTAACCAGAATCAAGAGTTGTTAAATGTTCAAGATCAGTTAATTTATGATCATAGTGTTCCATTAACCAAAGAGTTGGGTAAATGTAACCAGCGCTTGAAGATGTCTTTTGAACAGCCCAAGTAGCGCTATTTAAATCTTCCCAAGTTAATTCTTCACCGTTGTTAACTTTTTCAGCTAACATTTTACCAGTTTCAGTTGGTGCAGCGTAGATTAATGAACGGTAGAAAGTAACTTGTGGACCATTCTTTTCAGTCTTGTTGTCGATACCGTTCCAGTCAACTGGATTTTCGCTATCGTTTGATAAACCGTTACGAGTTGCAGTTAATACAACATCAACTTCATCAGAGTATAAAGCGTAAGTTCCGCCTGGTAACCAACCTAAATCGATTGTACCAGCTGCAAGACCTTCACCTGTAGCGTCGTAGTTAGTACCAACAGTAATGTTGATTGTATCAGCAGCTACTTCATAACCTTGGTTAAGTAATGCTGCAGATAATAATTCAGGTAAACCTTCAGTTCCAGCGATGATAACGTCAGCATCTTTTGATGGAACGAATTGAAGTTCTAAGCCTTCAAGTTTAACTGTTTCTCCAGATGGTTCTTCTGTTTCTTCTGGAGTAGTTGTTTCTTCTTGACCACATGCAACTAATGAAAGAACCATTAGAAGAGTAGTTAGAAGAGTAAATAACTTTTTCATTCTATTTTTCTCCTTCGTAGTTTCCTACGTTTCATAGTATATCACAATATTTTTAAAAATCATCTGATTTTAAACTTTTTAATTTGTTCACAAAGTTTCGTTGTATTTTGGTTTTTATTCACATAGATTTTTCAATTCCCTTTTCCTAAAATGTTATAATTATATATATGAAATTAGTTTTAAGTAAACAATCGGAAATAATAGAAATTCTAGATATGATTAAAGAAGCTCAAGCTGATTTTAAGGCATTAAATATTGACCAATGGCAAGATGGTTATCCCGATTTAGAAACCATCAAAAACGACATCAATCTTAATCGAGGATATACCATTTATCTTGAAGATAAAGCTGTAGGCTATTGTGTCATTGACTTTAATCACGATCCAAACTACAAGATTGTTTATCACGGCCAATTTCGCAATTCGCATCACTATGCAACGATTCATCGCTTTGTGATTAGAAGAGATTATCAACGTCATCATTTGGGTTCTGGTGCTTTTAAATTAATTGAAGGCATCGTAAAAGAACGTGGTGTTGATACCATTCGGATTGATACCCATGTTGAAAATACAAAAATGCGTGGTCTAATTAATAAAAGTGGCTATGTGTATTGTGGCATCATTAAACTTAATGGCACTGACGACGAACGTTTAGCTTTTGATAAAATTTTGTCTGAGGAGGATCAAAATGTTTGATAGTTATGAAATTAAAAGAGATGCACGAACTTTAACCAAGGCCAATTTCCCTGGTGTGGCTGTAATTCCATTAATTCAGATTATTGTTCCAATCTGTTTGGCGTTACTAATATTTGGAAAACTTGGCTTAGCATTATTTGCATTACCAGATGAAGCCACATTTGATACCATTTTATATCTAAGCGAAGCTCATCAAACTTCGATGTTCATCTATTCCAATATTTTCATGAATCTTTTCCCTTTATTTACAAAATATTGGGAAACCAATTATTTGTTACATATTGCAAATAATCGTGACACAAAAGTGTCTATCATAGAAGTTTTAAAGAAAACAAATTTCAAAGTCTTCGTGACATATGTTCTAAAAAATTTGGTTGCAAGTGTCATTATCTCACTATGGACATTATTATTTATTGTTCCAGGGGTAATAAAATCTTTCAGTTACTTGCTAGTTCCTTATATTGCAATCGATCGTCCTGAACTCGGTATCTTTGAAACGCTAAAAGAAAGTGAAAGACTAATGTATGGTAATCGATTTGGCGCCTTCAATATGCTAATTTCTTTTATCTTCTGGTATATCTCAATTCCATTCACATTGGGGTTAAGTGCTTTATATGTTCAACCATATACAAGCCTTGCAGTTATTTGTCTATATAATGATTTAATGTACGACCATAAATATTCGGGTCAAACTTTCATTAATAAAAACTTTAAGTCAACTGATAATACTGTTGCAAACATGGATAATCCAGCATCAAATAGCAACTCACAAGATAAACCTTTTGATTTAAGTATCTACAATTCTCAAACATTAGATGAGATTGATGCTATTGATAATGATCGGGATGATGTCGATGAAGAATAGTATATATTAATTAAGTGTAGCTCAGGCTACACTTTTTTCATCATTTAATATCTATCTATGAGTATAAAAAAACTCAAGTTGAACTTGAGTTAAATTACTAGATGGTGATCCCCGAGGGATTCGAACCCTCGACCCTCTGATTAAGAGTCAGATGCTCTGCCAGCTGAGCTAGGGGATCATTTCATTGCTCAATTAGTATAGCATACATAAATTTAATAATGCAAGTATTAATTTAAAAATTTGCAATAAAAAAACCCGATATAAATCGGGTTATACAATCCATCATGGTGACCAGTACGGGATTCGAACCCGTGAGTGCCGCCGTGAAAGGGCGGTGTGTTAACCGTTTCACCAACTGGCCAATGGCGCCTAAAACAGGACTCGAACCTGTGACCGTTCGGTTAACAGCCGAATGCTCTACCGACTGAGCTATTTAGGCAACTTTGGATTGCTTAATTATATTATCAAAGATTTGCATATATTGCAATAGTATTTTTAAACTTTTTTATATTTTTTTAAAAATACTTAATACCGTAATATAACATGACAATCATAAATATAAAACGTCATAATTATACACGATTTCCAATCAAGATAAAAGATTACATCACGTGAATAAAACCTTAAGATCAAATTATTCAATCATAAATCCAATATGAGTAATCGTTGGAAGCATAATGAATACTATTGTGTTTTCTTAGCTTCCTGTTCATTAAAAGAATATGATAAGACACGGTTGTAGATATAAGCATAATTCAATTTTAACCTCTATTCATATTCATATGTTTTAAGATAAAATCTACTTTTAATTAACAACAATATCATAAAAATTTGAAAATAAGCACATTTTTGATAAGTACTACCCAATCACTTAAATCGTTTAAAATTTTAAAAAATTAAATCAAAATCTTTGCTAATTTTATAATATGGTCTTATGGATATGCTTGTACAAAATTTTATTAATATTATCGATTATTTTGAAATTGATATAAAGTAATTAACTTCGTAAAGACACTGTCGGTTTATTATATATTAATTAAAAGCCAATTTTCTTTTAGATATACGATATATTTTTCGTTTTAGATATTAGAGTACCAATAATATAATTATTGAAAAATAAAACCATATTCCATTCCTGGTAAAATTCACAGAAAATAAATTCTTATCTTTTATTTTATCCAATATATAAAATACATAAAAGGAAGCTATCGATTAATTTTCATCATCTTCGCTTCCTTATAATTTTGTCTAAA
>JAHHTG010000033.1 GCA_020024765.1 Thomasclavelia sp.
ACCAAATCTCAAGAAAATTTGTTCAATAAAGGCGTTATTGAAAATATGAAACATCTCTTTAATTTTCACGCTTAAATTTTGAATTGGTTTTATATTTAAATGAATATAGCTTTTTGGACGGATAATAGTTATAAAAGCAATCAAGAAAGAAATCACATTACCGATTGCAGTTGCAATAGCAGCTCCTTTAACACCTAAAGCCGGAAAACCAAAATGACCACCAATCAATAAATAATTAAAAATAATATTAACAATATTCGCTGTTAAGTTAGTAATTAATGAAATCTTTGTATAACCAGCACCGCGTTGAGCACTAGTTAGAGTCAAACCAATTGAATAAGGAATCAGTGATAATAAAAGAATGCGAATATATGTGTTTGCTTCTTCAATATAATCGCCATTTGCACCTGCAAATGTTAAAATTTCACGTGAAAAATAAAAACTTATTAAACAAAATAATAAACTAATGATAGTAGAGGCAACTAAGGCAATCTTGGTATAGTCAACCGCTTCAGTTTGTTTACCCTCGCCTTTACGCCTTGCCACATAGACAATGGTCGCAGTATTCAATGCGAAGATAGGCGCAAGACAAATAAATTTAGGTTGTGTGCAAATTCCGACCGCAGAAATAGCACTACTGCCAAGAGAGCCAACCATAATCATATCAACAGCCGATATTAACGCAATAAAGACATTTTCAACAGCGCTTGGCCACGCCATGTCAAATGTCTTTTGATACAATTCTTTATTCGAAGGCATAGGACCTTGAATTTGTTCTGGTTTCAAGATCCCTTGCCATGTAGTAAATTTCGAAATTAAATTCATTTTAAATAATTGTTACACAGTCTTCACTGCCATCTTCACGCAAATGCACACGAATCGTTTCATCTTCAGAAGTTGGAATGTTTTTTCCAACAAAATCAGGTTTAATCGGCAATTCACGATGTCCACGGTCAACTAAAACCGCCAATTGAATCATCTTTGCTCGACCATAATCCATGATGCCATCCATTGCTGCGCGAGCTGTACGACCACGATATAAAACATCATCAGTTAAAACCACAACCTTATCGGTAAAGTCAATATCAACTTTTTCAATTGGATGATCTTTGGCATCGACATCATCACGCCAATGAGAAAAATCGATACCAGTACATGGAACTCTTACACCTTCAATCTCTTCGATATTTTCGCATAAGATATCGGCAATAACTTGCCCTTTATTTTTAATACCGACAAGTACCAAATTTTCAGTACCACGGTTACGTTCAATAATTTCATGAGCGACACGTTTAAGTGAACGCTTAATCATCATTTCATCCATTAAAACTTTCATCTTAATTCTCCGGTCTGCCGTCACAAATTACGACTTCAATTCTTGTAGATAATGGGTACATACCTGAATTACTAATTGGACCACCGTTTACTTTGAAACTAATGATTGCACCAATTGATAAGTTTGGATCTTTGGCATAACTAATACTTAAATTAAATCCACCTAAGTTGCTTTCAAGCTTACTAACAGTTTCTTCAACTGATGAACCATTGTAGAAAGTATAATTCTTTTCAATATAAGCTTTCTCTTCAGCACCTAAACGAACTTTTAAGACAACAGAAGATCCAGGCTCAACGCGTGTACCACTAGCTATAGATTGCTCATAAACTTCGCCATATGTTGAACCATCAGTATAGAAGTCATCAAAAATAACTTCATAATTAACATTTTGATATAAAAATGATCCAGTTTTATTTGAACCAATAAAATTTCCCACCGTTGCCATTGCGCCCTTTGAAATGTTGCATGTCATTGTCTTACCATCAGCCTTACAGCCAAATAATGTATCTTTAGCAACGTCATCACTATAAACCCCATTTGTATTTAATTTAATGCCGGCGTTTAAAGCATTTTCACGGCTGATAATCATATTTCCTTCATTTAAAGATTTACCTTCAAAATCAGCAGCGTTTAAAGTATAAGCACCAAGTGAAACGGTATAGCCAACTGATTGGTTCTTCTTAAAGTTGCCTGTATCGTTCTTAATAATTAAGCCTTTGCCAACACTTTCACTATAACTAGAACCATCTTTACGCGCCGTTAATCCTAAATTTTTAATATAAGACTTGAATTCATCTTCAGATTTTCCGACTTTTGATTCAACCGCAATTTCAATTAAATCAGGATCTTTGCCATTTGAAATATGTAAGTGAACCACTTCGCCCTCAGCAACAATTGAACCAGCTTTTGGTTCAATTGAAATAACTTTGCCTTTTTCAACTTTGTCATTATAATCAAAGATTAATTTATGTTTTAAACCACGATCAGTTAACCATTTAATCGCAACATCTTTAGTATCACCAGTTAGGTCGGCAATTTTAATACCTTTACCTTGTGATACTTGTAATATAATTTTTGAACCTAAATTGACCGTTTCACCAGCTTTAACAGATTGGGAAATAATACTTCCCTCTGCAAAATCGTCTGAAAAGACATAATTGATACGAATTGTAACCGAATTACTTTGACCCCAAGCACGAGCATTCGCTACTGAATATTTCTTAAAATCAGGGACTTCAATTTCAATTTCTTCTTCGTTTTCACCAGCTGATAAAGTAATTAAAATCAACTGGTTACGTTTGGCCTTACCAGAAACATTCACTCGAATAACTTGATCCTTTGGTAGTTCTGAAACTTCATATTCAAAATTAACGTCAGTAAAGTAATTATCTTCGAAGAACTTTTCAATCTTTTCTTTTGTATAGGCTTCTTCAACAAAGTTTGGTAATTTAATTTCTTTATTCGGATCACGGCCATTTGAAATTACAATAGTAATGCCCTCTTCAGGATTAATTGCTTCACCAGCATTAACCGATTGACGGATAATCTTGCCTTCTTCGATAGTTTCATCATATTCATATTTGATTGTTAGATTATCATTTTCTTCAAATGATTTTGTATACCACTCTTTGACTTCACCTTCTGTTAATGTCTTGAAATCAATTGCCGGAATCGGTTTTTCTGCAACATACGTTTGATATCCAAGGTAACCAATTACCACAATATTGGCAATCAATACAACTGCCAATATTGCGATGGTTTTATTTTTTAATAAAGCTAAAAATTTATTCATTTAAAAACCTCAACACATTATTCTTGATTTAAATCAGATGTAACTTCCGTTTTTGCAACAACAAGTTGGAGACGATTACGATCCTTAGATACAACGAACTGATATGTTAAATCACCGATTTGATGAATTTCATATTCATTGTTTTGATAGTCTTTCATTTGGACGATATCATAATAAGAATCTTCATCCGTTGTCGACATTTCAACCATTAAGTCATATACGCCTGGTTGAAGTTGACTTAAATCATAATCAACACTGAAGGAAATTCTCGACAAATCACGTGATTTCGAGAAAATCTTCGAGTAGTCCATCTGTTCCTCAGGCAAACTAGCACCTAAGTCGAACTTATTGCCGTTTTGATCAACTAACGAAACCACATATTTTGGTTCATTTGCAATACCGACATTTGTATAGTAAATGAAACCATAACCACCAAATTGAAGATGATTTTCATTAAACACAAATTGGTCAAATGACAAGAATGATTCTCTTAGACTTGGCTTTTTAACTGTGCCATAGTCAAAGACATAATCTTCAACATCCAATTCAAAACGTGCACTATATAGTTGATTTGTTGTTAAACGTAATAAGCGTTCATTTTCTTTTTCTGTACCAAGTTTAACTATATTACTTGCATAATCTAAACTTGCACTTTCAAGATTAATTAGTGAAACAACCTCCGATTCACCTTCCTTTAATGTTACGCGAACATTGAAACGATAATGGCCATTAGGTAATTCACTTAATGGAATATTACCTTTAAAGCCAACAAAGTCATAAACATAATCATCATTTAAACTAAATGAAGGCGTTTCGATTGTTTCTAATGGATATTCCTTGACAATTTCTTCGGTTGTTTGATCAATGACAATTAACTCATGCTTAATATTTTCTAAAGCGTCATAATTATGGCCGCTTAAGAAAGCACGACCAGTCAATGACCAAATGCCCTCTGCATTTAAATTAAGTTCGTCAATGACCATATATTTTCTTTCTTTGACTTCCTTAATTTCTTGGATATCAAGAACTAACGCATGATCTTTAATCTCAAAAGCATATTTACGATTATTAATAATCTTGGTATTTGGCAGTTTGACATCAACAATCTCAAAACTATTATTAGCATCATCACGTTTACCATAAGTTGTTTCGATTGTGAAATGATATTTGCCAACCGGTAGTTCATCAAGCTTAATGGAACCAGCAAACTTCACACTACCATCTTCATTAGCAGTTGATTCAAGTGTGAATTCATGAATATCTTGTTGATGCTGTAATTTCAATGTATTAGTAATAGAATTTTCTTCATTTACTTCAACATTTTCGGTATAAGCTACGCCTGTAACATATAATGCCTCTCCGTCCCAACTTACGTCATCGATTTGATGAATGTATTCACCCATTGGGTCTGGTAATTTAATTGCTTCATAATTTAACGAAACAATATCAACGTTGTTTAAATAAACAACACTCTCATCAAAACTATAAGGCACTAGATTTTTATTGTTATTTGTTGTGATAACTTGTCCATCTTTAATAGGATTTGTTGATTGAACTTTTGTAAAGTTATCATCATCTTCGAGCTTCACAACAATTAGATTTTCTTGATATTTATCAGAATATTTTGCAGTATAGGCGGTTTCAGCATCTTTATTAGGTGTTTTCTTAAATTGAGCATCAAATGTTTTAACGAGTGCTAAATCATATTGATCATAATCGATGATATGGTTATTATTAGCAACTTTATCAATTCGATATGCGATAGCTGCAATCTTCATACCCCAATATGGATCACTTGCATACTTGACATTGAAACCAGAACCCTTATTACCGAGCGAAGAACTGAAATATAGTGGACTGAAAATATCCATATATTGTCGCAAGTTATATCCAGCTTGTTCATAAACTCCTTGGCTCACCGATGGAAATGATGATGCATTACCCGGATCTGAGTCAATTGCTTTCCAACCAAATAAGTTATTACGATCTAATGAAAGTTTTGACGTACCCCACCCACTTTCATGAGCTGCCATTGAATAAAGCAATAAAGCATTTACACCATAGGTGTTTTGCGAATCAATAAAAATATTCGCATTGCCTTTTAATTTTGAATTAATATCGCCTTTAATCTTTAGAAATGCATTATCAATTTGTTCAGCGGTTAAATTCGTTTTTGTACGTAATGGTAAGAATTGATAATAAGGATAGAAAGTGATTGGTTCATCACTATAATCTTTATTATTATAGAATTCATAACCATTTGATGAATAGTATTTCGCACCAACAGTCATTTCTGGCGAAGCTGGACCTAAGATTATGCTGTGCTCCTCATCAAATTTATTTGTACTTGATGGTGGACAATAAGAACGATGAAAAACAAACTTCAACTCATTAATACCATCGTTTTCGACAACTTCGTAGTAATTACGACGCACAATTACCTTAAAAGGTTGCTCATTATGAGATGTAACATCACCACCACCTAAATAAATCGCTAAACCTTTATCAATAAACTTATCAGGAACTAAATCAACAAATTCTAAGTCGGTGAAACCTTCAAAACCATTTAAAGCAACTTCAGCCATACCTGTACCAGATTTTGCAAAGTAACGTTCTGTCCGTTTGTAATCTAATTCGTAGTGATTCGCAACATAAGTCGTTTTGCATTCAATATCCATCTTATTAACATCTTGCCAAATACTGATTGTTGTACCACTACTTCCTTCATTACGAGCTGGATAAGAATAAGCCTTACCACTAAGCATTGACACAATCTTAGTAGGAGAAAGTGATGCCTTATGACGTACTACATATTCGGGGCCTTTCTTTTCCATTTCAGCTTTTGCAGCATCAAAAGATGGTTGACATGAATCTTTCTTAAATTTACCATCATCAGTAATATAAGAAACTTCGAAGTCATTGCCACATTCATAACTATATAAATCTTCTGCAACAATTTCATTATTAGGACTGAAGCCTGATAAAATTAAGCCTATCAATGAAAAAGTTAAGATTCTTTTTAGACCTAAATCATATCCCATTATTTCAACTCCGTCTTAATTGACAACCAATTGTCACTATTAGAAAACTTTAATTTTAAAGTTCCATTATATGAAACACCAGAATCATTCGGATTATACATTTCAAAGAATAAACCACCACGTTCACCAGCGTTTACTTTACGATTCATTAAATTATTAATCTTCGATGAAGTAACTTCTGCACCTAAGGCATGAGTTTCTTCGCCATTATCTGCAACAAAAATTGCATCTTCAAGAATTAAACCTTCATTTGTTAAAGATTGAATATCTAATACAAAGACATAGATTTGTACAGTTGATGGATACGTGTATTCTTCATCACCACTATAGAATAACGATCCAATATAGGCATCGCTAACCTTAATCATATAGTCTTCGGTTTCAATTGGAGCATCTTCACCAGTATGATATTCAAGTTTATTAATATCGGCTACTTTTTTCGTTAAATCAAATTTAAATTCTTCTTTTGTAATAGCGTCATAAACTGATAGAGTTTCTTTTGCTTTATCCTTATAGGGAATAAAGATAGTAAACATTGCGCTCTTTTCAGGGCTTGTTAAATCAAAACTAACATTCTTAGTGCCTAAATAGTATTCATGTTTTTCAAGTTCATCAACATACGGACGATATTCATTAAGTTTAACCGTCTTTTCATCGGTATACAAAGAACCTAAATTGTATTTAACTTCCTTAGGATCTCTTAATCTAAATCTTGCTAAGACAAAATCAAAATCAATGTCATCATTAGTCTTATAAACCTCATAATCAACTAAATCAATCTTGAAACTATCAACTTCTTCTACAACTTCAGAGTTTTCTGGGTCCTTATGTGGTGGTTTCTTAGTCTCATCTTTAAAGAATAAACCACCTAAACCACGAATGCCCACAATTAAAAGGAGCACAATTAACGATGCTGTCAATAATAAAATTAATACTCGATCCCATTTAACTTTGCGTTGCATACTTACCTCTTATTTCTTAATCAATTCCGTGTGGATTTTTAACTGTAAAGTTATAAGAATCTTCACACATTTGTTCAATACCTAATTCAACTTCGAAGTTTAATAATTCTTTAGCTTTTTCGACATCGGCATAACATGTAGCGATGTCGCCAGGTCGACGATCAAGAACCTTATAAGCCAGTTTATGACCACAAGCCTTTTCATAAGCTTTTAAAACTTCTAACACAGTATAACCTTTACCTGAACCAACATTAATTGTTTCAGATCCCTTATGATTATTAGCGTATTCAATAGCCTTAACATGTGCTTTGGCTAAATCAACAACATGAATATAGTCACGTACGCCTGTACCATCCTTTGTATCATAGTCATCACCAAAGACACGTAAATATTCAAGTTCACCACTAGCAACTTTTGCGATATAAGGCACTAAATTATTTGGAATACCATTAGGTACTTCACCTAATAACCCACTTGGATGTGCACCGATTGGGTTGAAATATCTCAATAAAACAACTGAGAAATTCTTATCAGAGAAACATAAATCATTAAGGATAATTTCATTAAATTTCTTAGTTGTTCCATATGGATTTGTTGTATCACCTTGACCATATACTTCTTTAAACGGAACTTCAAAGTTATCACCATAAACAGTCGCACTAGAAGAGAAAACTAAGTTATAGACATGATATTTTTGCATCAACTTATATAAATTAATCGAACCCGAAATATTATTTTCATAATAAGTTAAAGGAATAGCTACTGATTCACCTACAGCTTTATAACCTGCGAAGTGAATTACTGCATCAAAATCGTTTTCTTTAAAGACAGTTTCAAGTTTATCATAGTCTAAAATATCAACTTCATAAAACTTTGGATAAACACCAGTTAACTTTTCGATACGTTTTAAAACATTGATATTTGAATTATATAGATTATCAAGAATCGTAACTGTGTGTCCTTGATTAATTAGTTCAACAACTGTATGTGAACCAATATATCCTGTACCACCTGTAACTAAAATATGCATAGAATCCTCCCCTTTAAAATAAATGCATAACGTCTTTAAATGTAACTAACACAAAGATTAATAATAATAATGCCATACTTAACGACATCAACATATTTACAGTTTTTTGACTTAGCGGATGACCAATTACCATTTCAATTAAAGTGATGAAAACTCGACCACCATCAAGAATTGGTAAAGGTAAGGCATTACATATACCGATGTTTAATGAAAGAACCGCAATAATCATTAAATATGTTTGAGCCCCTAATTCTAAGGCATCGCTTGTAACTTCGTAAACACCGACTGGACCACTTAAATTTTCAAATCCCACTCCTTTAAAGAGTTGGCCTAAAGACATAAAGATAGTTCGTGTTTGATTAAATAAGAATTCAGCGCCAAAACCCCAACAATTAAAGAAATTAACTTCAACTGGTTCACTAGGTAAGGCTTGAATTCCGATTAAATAACGACCCAATTCCTCATCAAATTGAGGTATTAAAGTCATCTCGTATGTTTCGTTACCTCTTAAAACTTCGATTGTTAATTCTTCGCTTTCATGACCATACATAAAAGTTGAAATATCATCGAAGTTCTTAGGACGATAATCAATATTTAAATCATTATAGGCCATATATGTAATATGGTCACCAACTTTTAGACCAGCGATATCAGCAGGACTATTTGGCACAATATTTCCTAAAGTAGTATCTGGACTGCCAATATAATAACCGATATTCAAAAATACCATAGCCATTATTACAAAGGCTAAGACAAAGTTCATAAAAATCCCAGCCAACATAATGATAATACTTTTCCACTTAGCAATACCTTTTAAAGTACGTTCATAAGGAATTTGCTTGTCAACGCTAGTTTCTAAAGCATTATCGCTATCACCAGCCATGGCCACAAAACCACCAAGAGGAATTAAACGTAAAGAATATGTCGTTTCTTTGAAACGATGTGAAATTACTTTTGGTCCCATGCCAACTGCGAATTCTTCGCAGTAAACACCAAAGAATTTGGCAGCTAATAAATGCCCAAACTCATGAATCAAAACAATTAAACTCAAACTTAAAATAAATAATACTAAAGCCATTTATAGTCTCCTATAAAATATATTATAACACAATGAAAATCTATGTTTAATCTTTTATTAATTTCACCAAAATGACCTCTGGATGGTTGTTAATTCGGAACGGAAAACGACTTGGTCCTAAGCCTCTGCTGACAAGCATTGAAGAACGACCTGATTTATAGATGCCACTAGTATATTTAGGAAATAAACCTTGATTTGGTGCAAATAAACCACCAATAATTGGTAATCGAACTTGGCCTCCATGAGCATGGCCGGCAAAAATTAAGTCAAAGGGATATTCACAATACAACCTAAAATGTTCTGGACGATGGCTTATCAATAAATTGAATTCATCGTCGTTATAACTGAAACTCTCTAATTGGTTTTTAAGTTTAATTTCATCGTTTGCGTTATCGCCATCCTTACCATCAAATCTAGGATCTTGCAAACCATAAATATTAATGTGTTGTTCATTAAGCGTTAATTTCATTTCTGAATTATTAACTACTTTAACGCCTAATTTATCTAGGTTCATCATAAACTCAAAGTAATTAGACAAACGCCCTTCATGATTGCCAATCACATAATAAACTGGTGCAATACTCATTAATTGTTTAAAAAATGCATATGCAACATCAAATTTTAAATTTCGTGAATCAATTGCGTCACCACTAAAAATGATTAAATTTGGATTCAAGGCCTTTAAATCAGTGACTAAATCCATATTATCGTTCTTATATGTGACGCTATGAAAATCTGAAATATGAAGAATCTTGTAATTATTAAAAGTTTCGGGCAATTTATCAGAGTGAAAATCAATTTTAGTTTGATTAATAATATTATTGTTACGATATAGATAAATCGCAATTAGAATAAAGATTAAAATTAAAATTATATATTGCATAAACACCTCAATATCATTATGAAACAAAAAAAGAGTCTAGTCGACTCTTTTATGCATTTCATTTACGTAATTACGGGCCCAACTATGTGCTTCAACAATATCTTGAACCGTTGGATCTTTGATATACTTACAAGCTTTAAGGGTTGCAACAATACTCTTTTCAATATCTAAGAATTTAATTTTATGATCTAAAAATAAAGCCACAGCTGTATCATTAGCACCATTTAATACTGCTCCTAAATTGCCACCATATTTGCCAATTTCTTTAGCAATAGCAACAAGTGGATAACGATTATAATCCATTTCCTTGAAATTTAAAGAAAGAATCTTTCCCAAATCTAATTGATGATAATTTGGACATTCTACGTGTTTTGGATACATTAATGCATATTGAATTGGTACACGCATATCCGGATTCCCCATTTGCGCAAGTACTGAACCATCATTAAATTCAACCATTGAATGAACAATACTTTCACGATGGAGAATAACATCGATATGGTCATAATCAATATCGAATAGATAATGAGCTTCTATGACCTCAAAGCCTTTATTCATCATTGTAGCTGAATCAATGGTAATTTTGCTACCCATTGACCAACAAGGATGTTTCAAAGCAGCTTCGACAGTGACGTTTTCTAATTCTTCAACTGGTAAATCGCGGAACGAACCACCACTACCAGTAACGATTAAACGTTTGATATCTTCTTTGCGATTTCCATGAATACATTGAAAAATAGCTGAATGTTCAGAATCGATTGGATAAAGATTAACTTTATATTTTGAAATTGCTTTCTTAACTAAATCACCACCAGCTACTAATGTTTCCTTGTTTGCTAGCGCAATATCTTTTTTGGCTTCAATCGCTTTTAAAGTTGGAATGAAACCAGTGAAACCAACTAACGCATTGACTAATAAATCATATTCTTCAATTTGTGCCATTTGGTTTAATCCTTCATCGCCATCAAAGAATTTCACACCAGGAAATTCTTTTGCTAACTCAGGATGCTTTTCTTGTGTACATGCATAGTGTACATGGAATTTTTTTAATAATTCTCTTAAATAATCAACATTCTTGCCAACAGCTAAACCGATAATGGTAAATTCATCAGGATGCTTTTCACAGACATCAATAGTTTGTTTGCCAATTGAACCGCTTGCACCTAAAATAACTAAATTTCTCATAGAAAAGTCACCATAGAAATAAAGAAAATTAAACAGAATAGTAATGAATCAATTCTATCTAAAATACCACCATGGCCCGGGATTAATGAACCATAGTCCTTAACGCCATAGTTGCGCTTAATTAAACTAAACGATAAATCACCAATTTGTGCAACAATTGGTAAAGCAAGTGAGTTGATCAAGAAGAAAGTCATATGTTCTTGAATAAAGAAATATGCAAATAAATAAGACAATAAACAGCCAAAGAACCAGCCACCAATTGCCCCTTCCACAGTTTTCTTAGGTGAAACACGTGGATTTAATTTATGTTTACCAAAGGCCATGCCTGTAAATAGCGCTGCAATATCACAACCAAAAGCAGCTGTTAAGATGTATATCATAATAAGATAACCACTTTTAGTATCACTATAAATTGTAAGTACAGATAATGAGGCAAAACCAATGATAATACCCATCATCGTCACAGAACATACATCATCTAACGTAATCTCTTCTGAAATAATCGCTAATGTAAAAAGTGTAATGATGAATAATAAAATTGCTCCAACATTATGATTCGGAAATAGATTGATTAAAGCAACAAATGCAACCATTGTCAAATAAATGAAAATGTTAAAGCGTTTCTTACGGATTGAACAGAATTCGTAGCATCCTGTTAAAACCATGAAAGTAACTAATAAATCAATAAAAATCCCACCATAAAAT
>JAHHTG010000034.1 GCA_020024765.1 Thomasclavelia sp.
CCATGTTAGTTTGGTTTGTTATTCTTTACTTCAATCTTTCGAAAGTTTAATAAAGTCATAAATTTAATTCTTAAAAATAGCCGCCTAGTGCGACTATTTTTAAGTTTCAACCAAGGTTAACCGATAATAATGGCGATTTATGGTATAATTATGCACGGAATTATGTCGAAAGGAATCGTAAGTAATGATTACACGTTCTGTCAAAGAAGTCATTCAAATGTTGAATGCTGAATATATTAATGAATTAGGCTTAGATGCAACTATTAAAGGTGTTTGCATTGATTCAAGAGCTGTTGAACCAGGCAACTTATACGTCCCAATTATTGGTGCTAACAACAATGGCCATAGTTATATTAATCAAGCTATTAAAGCTGGTGCTGTTGCAACTTTTTGGAAGAAGGGAGAACCTAATGCGCCTACTGAGATTCCGGTGATTTTGGTTGACGACACAGTTGATGCTCTACAAAAATTAGCCATCGCATATCGTAACCAATTAAATTTAAAGATTGTCGGTATCACCGGAAGTAATGGCAAGACAAGTACTAAAGATATTTTGGCTAGTGTTTTAGCTAAACATTATAAAACCCAAAAGACTGCTGGTAATAGAAATAGTGAAATCGGTGTTCCATTAACACTTCTTGATTTCAACGACGATATTGAAATGGGTGTTGTTGAAATGGGCATGGAAAATCTAGGAGAATTAAGTGCTTTAACAGCGATGGTTCGACCCGATATCGCAATTATCACAGGTGTTGGAACTGCTCACTTAGAAAATTTAAAGACAATGGAAAATATTGCGAAGGCGAAGTTAGAAATTGTTGAAGGTTTGCCTAAGGATGGCACATTCATTTATTTGGGCGATCAAGACTTATTAAATGATGCCTATCACAATAAAAATATAGATGAAAGTATTAAGGTCTTAACTTATGGTTTTGATGATCATAATGATTATGTTGTGAATGATGTTCATCAATATGTTGATGGTTTAGACTTTAAAATCAACGAAAGCAATCCATACCATTTAGACATGTTAGGTAAGCACCAAGCTTTAAATGCTACAGCAGCATATATTGCAGCTAAGTGTTTGGAAGTTAATGAGGATGAAATTCGATCAGGTTTAGGTGCAATTGCTAAAACAGGTATGCGTAATGAACTTGTAAAATTTAATAAAGCTTTAATTTTAAATGATGCATATAAATCAAACCCACAAAGTGCATTAGCTGCACTTGATACAATGGAAGAATTTGATTACGATTATAAAATCGCAATTCTTGGCGATATGTTAGAATTAGGTGAAACAAGTGCTCAAATCCACTATGATTTAGGTAAAGATTTAACAAAGTATCACTTAAATGAAGTTTTAACCATCGGTGAAATGGCTAAGTACATCAATAGTGGTGCTGCCGACCATTTAAAGGATGTTAAGATTATGCATTTTGACAATCGTGAAGCCTTAACCGAATATTTAAGACCTTATGGCGAGAAACATTGCATGATTTTAGTTAAGGGCAGCCGTGGTATGCATTTAGATTTAGTTGTCGATGCATTGACAAAAGAGGGAAAATAAAATGAATAAAATTAAATTAGCCGTTATCTTTGGCGGCAAATCAAGCGAATATCCTGTATCATTACATTCAGCCGGTAGTTTAATTAACGCTTTAAATAAAGATAAATACGATATTGTTTATATTGGTATATCAAAACTTGGTGAATGGTTCTTATTCAATGGTACAGTTGAAGAAATTGAACACGATCACTGGTTAGAAGGCGATGTTACACCTTGTATTTTATCTTGTTCAACAAAAGATAAAGGTTTCTTAAAACTTAAGACCGATGGTACATATGAAAAATTCAGTGTTGACTGCATTTTTCCAGTTCTTCATGGTAAGAATGGCGAAGATGGCACTATTCAAGGATTGTTTGAAATGAGTGGTATTCCTTATGTAGGATGTGACCACTTGAGCAGTGCAATTTGCATGGATAAAGATATCGAACATATCGTTGCTGAAAGTGCTGGCATTCCATGCGCGCCATATATGTGTATCCGTGCACAAAAAGAAATGGATTACGCAGCAATTTTTGAAACAGCGAAAGAAAAATTACATTTACCAATCTTTATTAAACCAGCCAATGCTGGAAGCAGTTTTGGTATCCACAAAGTTGATAATCTAGAAGATTTCATCGAAGGCTGCAAAGATGCTTTCTATCACGATGGACGCGGTAAAGTTATTCTTGAAACGACAATTGAAGGTTTTGAAATTGGCTGTGCTGTTATGGGCAACCAAGAGATTTTTGCAGGTAGTGTTGACGAAATTGAAACAAGTGCGCCTTTCTTTGATTATGAAGGTAAGTATCAAATGGTTGATTCAGCTATTTATTGTCCAGCACGAATTGACAAGGAATTATTTGAAGAAGCCCGTACATTAGCGAAGAAAATTTATCACGCATTAAACTGTAAAGGTTTAGCTCGTGTTGATATGTTTATTACTAAAGATCGTCATATTATTTTCAATGAAGCTAATACAATTCCTGGTTTCACTGGTACATCACGTTATCCAAGTATGATGAAGGAAGCTGGTATTCCTTTTACAGAACTATTAGATAAATTAATTCTTTTAGCATTAGATAGATAAGAGGTGAGCTTAATGCTAGAAAGCGAATCACGAGCTTGGCTTGAAATTGATTTAAGCAAAGTTCAACATAACATTGATGAAGTCCATAAATTAATTCCATCTACAACGAAAATCATGGGTATTGTTAAAGCAAACGCCTATGGTCATGGTGACGTTGCAGTTGCGAAAGCCCTCCAAAAGGCAGGAGTGGATTTCTTTGGAGTTAGTAGCGTTGATGAAGGAATTCATTTACGTGAAAATGGAATTGAAGATCCAATTCTAATCTTGGGTTATACACCACCAAGACATTTTCATCATGTGATTGAAAATAATCTAATTCAAACATTTTTATCACTCGATTATGCCCAAAAGGCTGATAAGTGGTGTGAAGAAAACAATGTGATTATGCATGGACATTGTAAGATTGATACAGGTATGTCAAGAATTGGCATTATTTGTCAAGACCATGAATATCATATTGAAGATGTTAAAAAAATCTATGCTTTGCCGCACCTAAAGGTTGAAGGAGTCTTCTCACACTTTAGTGTTAGTGATTATCTTGATCCTAACAACGCTGAGTTTACTCGTCACCAAATTAAGAATTTTGATAGAGTTATTGCCGACCTTGAAAAAGATGGTATTAATGTTGGTTTGAAGCATCTTCAAAATAGTTATGGTATCTTAAATTATCCAGAACTTAAATATGATTATGTAAGACCGGGATTATTATTTTTAGGTGCAACTTGTGATGACACCATTGAAACTAAGACTCATCCTGATTTTTGGCCGATTATGCAACTAAAAGCCAATGTTTCTTTAGTTAAAACAATTGAACCAGGGGTTAGTGTTAGTTATGGTCGCCATTTTGAAAGTACTAAACCAACTCGTGTTGCCACATGTTCGATTGGTTATGCTGATGGTTATCCTAGAAGCGTATCTAATACGGGTATGGAAGTTTTGATTCATGGTCAACGTGCTAAGATTATTGGCAATATTTGTATGGATCAAATGATGATTGACGTTACTGATATTCCTGATGTTAAGGAAGGTGATGTCATAACTTTGTTTGGTCAAGATGGTGATGCAAAATTACCGGTTGATGAATTAACGCGTAAAGCTAAGACGATTAATAACGAAACATTCTGTTTCTGGTCAGCTCGTGTTCCAAGAATCTATAAATGAAATCTTTAAAGCAATCCTATAATTGGGATTGCTTTTTAATATTACGGATTGTCTTAATTTTTTGTATAATGACAATATGAAAGAATTGAGCACTTTAAAACTTACAGAACGTCGTCGTGGGATTTTAAATTCCTTAAATCTTAAAACGACCGAAGATGTTTTAAGATATTATCCAGTTAAATATGAAGCGAATGAATTGATGCCGTTCGCTCATTTTAAGGTTGGTGGGCGAGTGGTTTTTAAAGCTGAAATTATTACTGCTCCATCGACTTATCGTTATCAGCGAAACCGTTCAATTACACGTTTTAAAGTTTATTATGACGAAGAAGAATTAAATTTAACAATCTTTAATCGTCCATGGGCTAAGATGCTCGAGATTAATCAAGAGATTATTATAGTTGGTAAATATGATGGAAATAATAGAGTGACGGTGCTTAATTATTATGATGCAAATAAGGCAAATGAAGTGTTAGGCATTATTGCAACTTATCCTCTAAAAGAAGGTGTTACTCAAAACGACATTCATAAGATTATCGATTCAGTTCTTAAACAAACCATGGATGAAATTATCGATGTTATGCCTGAATTTTTGTTAAAGAAACATCAACTTGTGGATTTAAAAACTGCCATCCTTGATATCCACCATCCAAGCGATGTAACGAATTTAAAGAAAGCTATTGTACGCATTAAATACGAAGAATTCTTAAAATTTTACTTAGCGATGGATATCTTAAGTGATGACCAATTAAACATTAACAAAGCTCCAAAAATTTATAATCAAGAAAAACTTAATCAATTAATTAATAGCCTTGAATTTGATTTAACTGCCGACCAAAAACAGGTGATTGATGAAATCTTGAGTGATCTTAAACGTGATCGCTTAATGTATCGACTCTTGCAAGGCGATGTCGGCAGTGGCAAAACAGTTGTTTCTTTAATTGCCTTATATGCTAACTATCTTAGTCACTATCAAGGTGTTCTAATGGCGCCAACTGAAATCTTGGCTAAGCAACATTATGAATATTTTAAAAGTATGCTTGAAAGTAAAGGCGTTAAAGTTGGATTGATTTATAGCACTGTTAAAGATAAAAACACAATTAAACAAGCAGTTGAAAAAGGTGAAATTGATATTTTAATCGGTACACATGCTTTATTTAGTGATGATGTATCATTTAAAAATTTGGGCCTTATTATTACGGATGAGCAACAACGTTTTGGGGTTGAACAACGACGCAAATTAAAAAATAAAGCAGAAACTGCCGATTTCTTACTAATGAGTGCTACACCAATTCCGCGTACTTTAGCTACTGCAATCTATGGTGATATGGATATTTCGACTATTCACACAATGCCAGCGAATCGTAAGGGTTGTGATACTTATGTGATTCATGAAAATAGTATTAAAACAATCAAAGACGATTTGCTAAATGTCTTAAAAGAAGGAAGACAAATGTATGTTATTGCTTCAGCGATTGAAGCAAACGAACAATTTAATGCTAAAGATGCTGAGAATTTAGCGATGTCACTTCAAAAATTGTTTAAAGATTATCACGTTGGCTTGTTACACGGCAAAATGAGTAGTCAAGAGAAGCAAAGCATCATGCAAGACTTTGAAAAAAACAAGATTCAAGTTTTGGTTTCGACTACGGTTGTGGAAGTTGGGGTGAATGTCAAGAACGCAACAGTTATGGTGGTTTATAATGCTGAAAGATTCGGTATGAGCCAGTTACACCAATTAAGAGGTCGAGTTCAACGTTCTCATTTTCGAGGCTCTTTCTATTTATTGAGTGATAGTCAGGATGCAATTGCGAAAGAACGCTTTAATGTTTTGAAGAAGACGAATGACGGTTTTGAAATTGCAACTGAAGATTTGAAGTTACGTGGACCAGGCGATATCTTGGGTACGCGTCAGTCGGGGATTGCAAATTTTGTCTTGGGCGATATCTTTAAAGATACAAAGATTATTGAGGCTGCAAAAAATGATGCCCATGAAATCTTGGCACATTTAGATGAACCAGATAATTTAGCAATCTATCAAGTGGTTAGTGAAATCACTAATCAAAACTATATAGATTAGGTTATAATATGAATATGAGTATTTTTGATTTTTTAGATAAACATGGTATTGAATATCATGATAAAGCATTAATTAAACAAGCCTTTACTCATTCATCTTATGTGAATGAGCACCAAAATGGATTAGGCGATAACGAACGTCTTGAATTCATGGGTGATGCCGTTTTGCAAATTTGGACTAGTGATCAATTGTATGCAATTAAACCACCACTACCAGAAGGTCATATGACGACAAAACGTGCGAATTTAGTCTGTGAAAAAGCACTTGCAAGTTATGTTCGTGAATATGGATTGAATCAATTCTTATATCTTGGTCAAGGGGAAGAAAAAACAGGTGGTCGTAACCGTGATAGTGTCATCGCTGATATGTTCGAGGCGATGGTCGGTGCGATTTATTTAGACACAGACATCAAGAATGTTTCAAAGTTATTAGATATGATTATTACACCTCACATTGATGATGTTTTTGATGAACAAATTGACTATAAGACAAAACTTCAAGAGTATGTTCAAGCCGATTCTCGTAAAGCCATTGTCTATGAAACGGTGGGAATGGAAGGACCATCAAATGATCCAATCTTTGAAGTTGAAGTCAAGGTTGATGGTTTAATCTTTGGCAAGGGTACAGGACCTTCAAAGAAATTAGCACAAAAAGCCGCTGCTAAAGATGCTTTAGAAAAGATGGCAAAATTATAATGATTAAAAAGCTTTAAAGATGTGTCTTTAGGCTTTTTTATATCAAGTAAGAAAAGGAGAACGTTATGCGCTTTAAAATTGAACATTTCTTTGATTTATATCACTATGATGAAGAAAAAATCAAACATTTTACCGGTTTTAAAATTGAACATGTCGCATATTTAAAACTTAGCCAAAAAGTTATTGTCGTGATTGCGAATGATTATATTCTTCCTTTTACTGCTTATCAAGATTTAAGAGAATACTTTGGTAATACTTTAGGCGTAACTGTCGAATTGCACGTTAATGCCAAAGACCAAACGATAACAATTCCAGATTTAAATGGTTATCGTAATGAGTATTCTCTGCATCATCAAGATGCTTTTCGAAGCGCTTTGCCTTTAATCAAAGAAGGCAATGTTGTTTTCTATTATGATGATGAAAAACATTATCATAGTGATGAAGAATATTTCGATGCGATTAAACAATATCTTGCGGTCATTGGTTTTAAACAGGAAATTGGTTTTGAATTCATGAAACATAGTGAGTCTGAAGTTGAAGACAAGGTAATTGAAGTTCATGATATCCCTCGACCAAAACCTGCACCAATGCCAGCACCACAATATAATAATAAACCTGATAATGGCTATCAAAAGTCATTCCGTCGTAGTCGTACTTTCAAAGCTGATAATTATACAAAAGTTCGCATCGACGACTTAGATGGTGAATTAGATAATATCTATATTAAGGGTGAAATCTTTAAGGTTGATGAAATTGTTACACGCCAAGACAAGATTATCCAAACCGTTTACATTAAAGATACAACTAACGCTTGCATTGGCAAGTTATTTGAAAGTGCTGCGTTTGATAAAGATAAATTAAAAGAGAATAAACCAGGTAAAACAGGATTATTCTATGGTAAATATGAATATGATAAATTCAGCAATGACCATGTCCTAAGAATTGACATGATTGAATTTATTGAAGAGGATCATCGCTTAAAAGATGATTGCGAAGAAAAACGTATTGAACTTCATGCACATACAAACTATTCCGAAATGGATGGTGTTTGCACAGCTGATGAAATCATTGAAGCCGCTTTTGACATGGGTCATGAAGCTGTAGCAATTACTGATCACTACGTTGTCCAAGCTTTCCCTGAAGCTCAAGCTAAATGGGAGTCGCTACTTAAAAAGAATCCTGACCGTAAATTCAAAATCCTTTATGGTTGTGAATTTAGTATGGTTGATGAACGTTTAAATATCGTTTATAATCCGCAAGATGTCAATCTTGCTGAACAAGAATATGTTGTCTTTGACTTAGAAACAACAGGTTTAAGTGTTAAGTTTGACTCGATTATTGAATTTGGTGCTGTACTCATGTATCGCGGTAATGTTGTTGAACGCAAGGACTTCTTCATTAAGCCACCATTTCCAATTCCTGCCAATATCACAAAATTAACAAATATTTCAAATGATGATGTTAAGGACGCTAGAACTTTCGCTGAATGTAAGGATGAGATTCTTGAATTTGTTAAAGGCCGAGTATTAGTTGCTCATAACGCATCATTTGACTATGGTTTCTTAAATGATGAATTAAGAAGAATCGGTGAACCACCACTTACAAATATCGTTATTGATACTTTGGATTTGGCAAAATCAATGTATCGTGATCGTCGCCACTATAAGTTAGGTCAAATTGCTAAAAGATTCAATGTTAGTTATGATGAAGAAGTTGCCCACCGTGCAGATTATGATGCTGAAGTTCTTTCAAAAGTCTTTAATTTAATGCTTAGAGAACTTCGTGAAAAAGAAATTCTAACTGCAATGCAACTCTATGATTATCAAGATGATCAAGTTTATATTAAAAAAATTCCTTATCATACAAATGTTTTAGTCCGTAATAAATCTGGACTTCGTGATTTATTTAAATTAGTTTCTATTGCCCATACCGAAACTTTAGCAGTATTTGCCAAGGGAAATAGTGGCGACGTAGCAGCTGAACCACGTATATTAAGATCGGCACTAGAAAGATATCGCAAAAATCTATTAATTGGTAGCGGATGTTTAAATGGTGAAATCTTCGAATTAGCTCAAACACGTTCACAAGCTGAACTTGAAAAGGCTATGGATTTCTATGATTACATTGAAGTTCAACCGCTTGAAAACTATCGTCACTTAGTTGAATACCGTGGCACGATGGATATGGATCGCCTACATGCGATAATTCGCAATATTATTGAAACAGCTTTAAAGAAAAATAAAATTATTGTTGCTACCGGTGATTTACATTTTGTCCGTGAAGAAGAAAAGATTCTTCGTGACGTGTATATTAATGCCTTAGCCATTGGTGGTGCTCATCACCCATTATTCATCTACAATCGTGAAAAACGTGCGATTGCCAAGATGCCGGATCAACGTTTCTTAAATACCCAAGAAATGTTAGATGCGTTTAGTTGGCTAGGCGATGATGCTTTGGTTAAAGATCTTGTCATTAATAATCCAAAGAAAATTAGTGATATGTGTGAAATTGTTCGTCCAGTTCACGATAAATTATATACACCAGTCATCGTGGGATGTGAGGAAACATTGGCTAAAATCAGCTATGAACATGCCCACGAAATTTATGGTGAGGTTCTTGATCCGATTATTGAAGCACGTTTAAAACGTGAGTTGGATTCAATCATTGGTAACGGATATGCCGTGGTTTATTATGTATCACATTTACTAGTACGTAAGAGTAATTCTGATGGTTACCTAGTTGGTTCTCGTGGTTCGGTTGGTTCATCATTTGTTGCAACTATGTCTGGAATCACCGAAGTTAACCCATTGCCTCCACATTATATTTGTCCACATTGTAAACACTTGGAATGGGCTGATAACAAAGAATATGCATCTGGATATAATCTACCAGATAAGAAATGTCCTGAATGTGGCACGATTATGGTTGGTGATGGCCATGATATTCCGTTTGAAACCTTCTTGGGGTTCAATGGTGATAAGGTTCCAGATATCGATTTAAACTTCTCTGGTGAAAACCAAGAAGCGGCGCACTTATTTACTCGTGAAGTATTTGGTGCTGATCACGTATTTAGAGCCGGAACTACTTCGACTGTGGCTGAAAAGACAGCCTTCGGTTATGTTTCTGGTTATTGCGAAGAAATGGGTATTACAACGATGTCACGTGCCCAAAGACAAAGATTAGCTTCAGGATGCGAAGGCGTTAAACGAACGACTGGACAACACCCTGGTGGTATTATTGTTATTCCACCAGATATGGATGTCTTTGACTTTACACCGGTACAATTCCCAGCCAATGATCCAAACTCTGTTTGGCGAACAACCCACTTCGATTTCCATAAAATTCACGATAATGTCTTAAAATTTGATATTTTAGGTCACGTTGATCCGACGGCGATGCGTTTACTTCAAAATATTTCTGGTATTGATCCAAAGACCATTCCGATGAATGACCCAAAAGTCATGTCGCTATTTAATAGTACAAGTGCTTTAGGCTTGGTTAATCCTGACTATAGTGAAACGACCGGTGCTCTAGGTTTACCGGAATTTGGTACAAAGTTTGTCCGTGGAATTCTAGAACTTACACGACCTTCAACTTTTAGTGAATTAGTTCTAATTTCAGGTTTATCACATGGTACTGACGTTTGGAATAATAATGCCAAAGATTTAGTTGAACAAGGTCTGGCTTTAAAAGAAGTAATTGGATGTCGTGACGATATTATGATTACTTTACTAAAATATGAATTACCACCATTTGATGCGTTTAGTATCATGGAAAAAGTTCGTAAAGGTAAAGGTTTATCACCAGAACATGAAGCTTTAATGGTGGAACATAATGTACCAGCTTGGTACATTGAATCTTGTAAGAAGATTAAGTACATGTTCCCGAAAGCCCATGCGACTGCCTATGTTATCATGGCTGTTCGTTTAGCTTGGTTTAAGGTTTACCACCCAGAATATTTCTATGTTTCTTTCTTTACATTGCGTTGTGATGCCTATGACATAGAATATATGACAAAAGATGCTGCAACGATTAAAGGTCATATGGAATTCTTACGTTCGAAGATTATGTCAAAAGATCCTGAATTCAAAGCAAGTAAGAAAGAAAAAGACATTTATGATATGCTTGAAGTTGTTTATGAAATGGTTTCACGTGATTACCATATTACTAATATCGATATCGAAAAATCATTGGCAACACAATTTAGAGTAAATCCTGATAACCATCACGAGATTATCCCACCATTCAGTATTATGGATGGCTTAGGTGACAACGTTGCCTATAGTATTGTGAAGGCTCGCGAAGAACGACCATTCTTATCGAAAGAAGATATTATGCGTCGTACTCAAGTTTCAAAAACATTAATTAAAGAACTCGAACGTATTGGGGCCTTAGGTGACCTCGATGAATCAGAACAAATGAGCCTATTTTAAAGGTTTTCCTTGAGTTCTTAACTGATATATGCTACTATAAGGGCGTCAAAAGGAGTGGGTAACCACTCCTTATCTATTGTCTAAGGAGGAAAAATGATCGATTTAGAAAAATTGACAGCAGAGTTAAAGAGCTTTCTGAAAGAACACAATTATCGTTTATATCAATTGAGTTATAAGAAACAAAAAACAGACTATATTTTAACAATTGAAATTGACGACCATTTAGATTTAAATGGCATTTCCGAAGTTTCGAGAATCGTTAGTGATTTCTTAGATGAAGGTAATTACTTCGAAGATCCTTACTTACTTGATATTTGTACTGTTGGACTTGAAAGACAATTAAAAGACCATGAAGATATGGTTGAACATATCGGAGAATATGTTCACGTTAAATTTAAGCAAGAAGTCAATGGTAACAAATCAATTGAAGGAACTTTAAAAGAAGTAAATGACGATAATGTCATCATTGATTATGCTGACAAAAACATTCATAAACAATTAACCGTAAAAGAATCAAATATTAAATTGATACGCTTGGCAATCAAGTTTTAAAGGAGAATAAAAATGAGCGGTATTAACTTAAAAAGTAAAGAATTTATTGAAAGTCTTCATTTATTTGAAGATGATCGTAAAATCTCACCTGAGTTTATTAT
>JAHHTG010000035.1 GCA_020024765.1 Thomasclavelia sp.
GTTCTTTTACAAGCCGGAAGAGGTCAAGCGGCTGATTCCGCTTGTCGGCATAACTTTAATTGCTCAAGATAATTTAATAAGGGGCAATATCTCAGGTTTGACCGTTGATTTTAAATTTTACATTATTACTTTGCTTTTCTATTTGTTTATGGGTTTGACCTTTGCCAATACAATTAAGAAAGTAACGAATCAAAAACTAGGACTTTTGGCCTTAATTTGCGTTATGATGACAATCATCATTCCTTATAGTTTTGTGAATCATTTCATTGCTTTGATGCACATTATTAATGCGTATTTAGGATTCGGACTATTTAGTTTTATTATTTTTAAAACAATTAATGATTTTAAAGTTTATCACTATGTTTTGGCGAAGAATCTCAGTCATTTTTGGTTCCTAAGTTTATTTTTAATTCTCTTGTTGAGTATTAAATTCATGGCGATTAATGGCGTGATTGAAATAATCTATTTGTTAAGTGTTGATATTACTTTGGGAATCATTGAACAAAAGACTAATTAAGGTTAAAATATAACATGCGAATTACTGGGAGGATTTATATAAAATGAGTTTAACAGCAGGTATCGTTGGTTTACCTAACGTTGGTAAATCGACATTATTTAATGCGATTACAAATAGTAAAATCGAAGCCGCAAACTATCCATTTGCAACAATTGAACCAAATGTGGGGATTGTTGAAGTTAAAGATGAACGTCTTACAAAATTATCAGAACTCTTTGAACCACTTAAGACTATCTATACAACATTTGAATTCACAGATATTGCTGGATTAGTTAAAGGTGCTTCAAAGGGTGAAGGACTTGGTAATAAGTTCTTAGCTAACATTCGTGAAGTTGATGCGATTTGTCACGTTGTTAGATGTTTTGAAGATCGCGATATCACACATGTTTACGATTCTGTTGATCCACTTCGTGATATTGAAATCATTAATTATGAATTGATTATGGCTGATTTGGTGACAGTTGAGAATCGTATTGCTAAGATTGTCAAGAAAGCTCAAACAAAAGATAAGGACGCTGTTTATGAACATAATATTCTTGTCCGTATTCAAGAGTGTTTAAATGCTGGCAAGCTAATCAATACATTAGAATTTACAAAAGAAGAAAAGGCTTATGTTAAGACAATGAACTTCTTAACTTCAAAACCAATTATTTATATTGCAAATATTAAAGAAGATGAAATCAATGACCCAAGTGTTAATCCACATTACCTAAAGGTTAAGGAATTAGCTGAGGCTGAAAATAGTGAAATCGTTGCGATTAGCGCTAAAATCGAAGAAGATTTAAGTGACTTAGATAAAGAAGAGAAATTAGCTTTCTTAGAAGAACTTGGCATCCATCGTTCGGGTCTAGATGAACTAATCCTAAAAGCTTACAAAACATTAGGATTGAAGACATTCTTTACAGTTGGTAAAGATGAATGCCGTGGTTGGACATTTGAAGATGGTATGACAGCTCCTGAATGTGCCGGTGTCATCCACAGTGATTTCCAAAAAGGTTTCATCAAAGCTGAAGTTTATACTTATGAAGATATTATGGAATATCAAACAGAAGTAAAACTTAAGGAAGCTGGCAAATTAAGATTAGAAGGTAAAGATTATGTCGCAAAAGATGGAGACATCATGCATTTCCGCTTTAATGTCTAAAGATTTAGCTTATTTACCAATTAAAGTTGCACTAGATAATGGTGCAACTTTAATCCATTCTAAAGGCGAGTTGATGATTTTTGAAGAACCACGTCGGAATGCGATTTATATCGTTGGTAATTTAGCTGATTATTTAGATGGTGGATACAATGTCGATTTTAGTAAATATCGTGTTGCCTACTTCTATGATCAAGAATTAGGCGAGTATTTCAAAGGTGAATATCCAAATTCGAGTCCATTACTTGGTTTCTATGTCTTTGCGAACTATGATCAACATTTAATCGATGTGACAAAAGGCGAATTTAGGACATTAGATGAAAGTTATTTCGATTTAGTTTTTGAGCATTATGCTTATATCGGTGAAGAAGCTACACACCAAGCCTTAAAAGAAGGTCGTTTGTTTGGCTTGTTCGTCGAAAATACAATTGTTGGTTTTGTCGGCTTACATGATGACAAAACGGTGGGGATGTTGCGTATCTTTAAAGAATATCAACGTCATGGTTATGGTTATAACTTAGAAGCAGCCATTAATAACTATCTCATCGAGCACCAACAAATGGTTTATTGCCATGTTGAAGAGGACAATGAACCTTCGCTAAAACTTCAACATAAACTTGGTTATACCCAATCAGGTTTAAAACAATACTGGTTATTTAATGAAGAATCAAATTAAAGATTATTACATTGTAGCAGTTAGTGGAGGGCCAGATTCAATGGCTCTTTTTGATATGGCAAGAAAGCGTGATTTAGATCTCGTTTGTGCTCATGTCAATTATCATAAAAGAGAAACGGCTTATCGTGATGAAGCGATTGTTGCCACTTACTGCAAAAAATATCATATTCCTTTCTTTAAACTCGACGCTCAAAAAGGACATGGTAATTTTCAAGCTTATGCAAGAGATTTACGCTATGATTTTTTTAAGGAAATTGGTTTAAAGTTTAATACTAATAAAGTGCTAGTGGCTCATCAACTTGATGACTATGTTGAAACTTTATTAATTCAAAAAGATCGAGGATCGATTCCATTCCATTATGGAATTAAGAGTCCGGTGGAACTTAAGGGTTTAATGTTATATCGTCCACTTTTGACTTATACCAAAGATGATTTAACAAATTATTGTTTAGAAAATAATATTCCATTCGGAATTGATGAGAGTAATTTAAGCAATGATTATTTAAGAAACCGTTATCGCCACCAAATTGTCGAAAAGATGTCTAAAGCCGAAAAACTGGCGCTTTATCATCAAATTGAGACATTAAATCAAAAAAGAGCACAATTAATTGCACAATATCGCAAGAAGTTCACAAAAGAAATTTATAATGTGGAAGAAATCGGAAAGATTACCGATTTAAATTTGTTTTTACGAATTAAACTTTATGAGGATTTAGGGGAAGCTCACCTCAACGAATTGAAACGTTTAATTTTTACGACTGAACATTTTAATGTACAAATTCGTAATCGTTGTATTGCTAAAGAATATGGTGTCATTGTGTTCTATGATGTTCCACATGACTACGAATATACTTTAATGCGTCCAGCTTTAGCGAGTACTGAGCACTTTAAAATTGTTGATTATGCCGATTCATTTCACAGTTTGACTTTGTCGGATGATGACTTTCCATTAACAATCCGAAATTATCACCAAGGTGACAAGATTAAAATGGTTTATGGTACTAAGAAACTTTCGAGATTTTTCATCGACCAAAAAATCTTGAGTTCGAAGCGTCAAACTTGGCCAGTTGTCCTAAATCGCCATGGTGAAATCGTTTTCGTGCCAAAAATTGGCTGTTGTAAAACGCATTATTCTATAAAACCGAACTTTTTTATGGTAGAATTATAAAATACGGAGGAATAAATCTCATGCATAAAGATATAGAACGTATTTTAATTTCCGAAGAACAAATTATTGCGCGCAGCAAGGAAATGGGCCAACAAATCACTAAAGATTATGAAGGTAAGAAACCAATGCTTGTAGCGTTATTAAAAGGTTCAGTCCCTTTTATTGCTGAACTTATGAAACATATTGAACTTGATATTGAAATTGATTTCATGGATGTATCAAGTTACTCTGGTACTGAATCAAAAGGTGATGTCCGTATTGACAAGGACTTAACTTGCTCGATTCAAGGTTTAGATATTATTTTAGTTGAAGATATCGTTGATACTGGTCACACTTTAAGCAAAGTTGTAGCCTTGTTGTATCAAAAAGGCGCTAATTCAGTAAAGATTGCTTCTTTGCTTGATAAGCCTGAACGTCGTGTTGTCGACATTAAAGCTGATTACATTGGATTTGAAGTTCCAAATTACTTTGTGGTTGGTTTTGGTTTAGATTTTAACCAAAAATATCGTAATTTACCTTATGTTGGTGTTCTAAAAGAAGAATGTTATTAAGGAGAAGATAAATGCCAAATAATAAAAACAATAAAGTTGTTTCATTTTTACCTTATGTTGTTTTATTGATGTTTTTATTAGCAATTACTTTTATCAATCCAATGGGCAGCCATGCAAAGAAACTTAGCTATGCTGAATTCATGGATTTACTAGCTGCTGATAAGATTGTTGATGCTACTGTATCAGTTAATTACAATACTTCAACAATTCAAGGTGAATATGTTGTCAATGACAAAGAAGAAGAATTTACTGTAACTGTTCCTAATACAGAACAAATTATGGAACGTTTAGAAAAAGAAAATATTGAAGTAGTTGATGCAAATCAATCAAACTTCTTTATTGACTTAATTGCCACTGTATTACCATTCATTATTTTTATTGGTTTCGGATACATTATGTTAAGAAACATCAATAATGCTGGTGGTGGCCAAAAACAAGCCTTCGATTTTTCAAAATCACGTGCACGTCTTGAAAACGAAATTAAAGTTCGTTTCGCTGATGTTGCTGGATGCGATGAAGAAAAAGAAGAAATGGCTGAAATCATTGAATACTTAAAAACCCCTCGTAAATTTGCAAAGATGGGTGCTCGTATTCCAAAGGGTATCTTAATGGTTGGTAACCCAGGTACAGGTAAGACATTACTAGCCAAAGCGGTAGCCGGTGAAGCTAACGTACCTTTCTATTCAATTTCTGGTTCTGACTTTGTTGAAATGTTCGTTGGTGTTGGTGCAAGCCGTGTCCGTGACATGTTCAAGAAAGCCAAGAGTACTGCTCCTTGTATGATTTTCATCGATGAAATCGATGCAGTAGGTCGTCAACGTGGTGCTGGTATGGGTGGCGGTAATGATGAACGTGAACAAACTCTAAACCAATTATTAGTTGAAATGGATGGTATGGCTGATAACTCTGGTATCGTCGTTATTGCGGCAACAAATAGACCAGATGTTCTTGATCCTGCCTTATTACGTCCAGGACGTTTCGACCGTCAAATTACTGTCGCACTTCCTGATAAGAGAGGCCGTGAGGCAATTCTTAAAGTTCATGCACGTAACAAACATTTAGCTGAAGACGTAAACTTAGGTGCTTTAGCAACACGTACACCAGGCTTTAGTGGTGCAGATCTTGAAAACGTGCTTAATGAAGCTGCAATTCTAGCGGTTCGTGAGAACAAAACTATCATTTCGATGGACAATATTGACGAAGCTATCGACCGTGTTATGATGGGCCCTGCTAAGAAATCGAGAAAGTACGATGACAAGACAAAGAAACTTGTTGCTTACCACGAAGCTGGACATGCTATCGTTGGTTTAAACTTACCTGATGGTTCAATCGTTCAAAAGGTTACAATTATTCCACGCGGCAATGCTGGCGGTTATAACCTAATCATGCCTCGTAAAGAACGCATGCTTAATACACGTCGTGAATTAATTGAAACAATTACTTCCTATATGGGTGGCCGTGCAGCCGAAGAAATTTTCTTCGATGATATTACAACTGGTGCAAGTAGTGATATCGAGCAAGCTACAAAGATTGCCAAGGATATGGTTACTCTTTACGGTATGTCAGAACTTGGTCCGGTTCAATATGACCGTGGATCACAAAATGTTTTCTTAGGTCGTGATTACAATTCACCATCAAATACTTCTAGCCAAGTTGCATTTGAAATTGACCAAGAAGTTCGCAAGATTGTTGATTACTGCCATGATTTAGCTCGTAAGATTATCAATGAACATAAAGATGATTTAATTAAGTTAGCTGAAGCTTTAATGGTTAATGAAACATTAACAGCTGAAGAAATTAATGATTTAATGGCTAATCGCTTAATCGTTAAAGATGGCGAATTAGTTAAAAACGTTAGCGAGGATGCTAATGTTGTTGCAGAAGTTGTAACAACTGAAGAAGTTCCGACAGAAACTGCAACTGAAGAAGATACAAAAAACGAAGAAGCTGAGTAAATCTCAGTTTCTTTTATGAAGAGGGAATATATGGAAAAGAGTCATATTTTAGTTGCGGTAGCACGTAACGCTAAAGTACGTATCCTACTTGCCAATACAACAGAATTATGTGAAGAAGCTCGTAAAACTCATGATTTATATCCAACATCAGCTGCTGCCTTAGGCCGTGTATTATCGGTTGGGGTTTTAATGGGTTCGATGCTTAAACGTGCTGATGAAAAGATTGATATTCAAATCAATGGTGGTGGACCAATTGGCACTATCATGGTCGAAGCTTATGGCGATGGTCGTGTTAAAGGTTTCTGTGGTGATAATGAAATCTATTTAAAATACAACAGTAATAACAAGTTAGCTGTTGGTTTAGCGGTTGGTACAGATGGTTACTTAAAAGTCAGCAAGAATATGGGTTTAAAGAATATCTTTACATCACAAGTTGCATTACAAACTGGTGAAATCGGTGATGATTTTGCTTATTACTATGCTGTGTCTGAACAAGTACCTTCGCTTGTTTCGGTAGGCGTTTTGGTTAATCCTGATTACAGCATTTGTGCTGCAGGATCAATTATTATTCAATTAATGCCTAATCATACCGAAGAAGATATTGAATATGTTGAAGCCATTCAAAAACAATTAAAACCTGTTTCAACTTTAATTAACGAAGGACATAGTCTTGAAGAAATTCTTCATTCATTATTTGAAGATGGTAAAGTTCTCGAAGAACGAGATGTTTACTTTGGCTGTGATTGTTCGAAAGAACGCTTCATGGAAGGCTTATTAACTTTAAACAAAAAAGATTTAGATGAAGTTCTTGAAGATGAAACAATCGAAGTTAAGTGCGAATTCTGCAATAAGACTTATGAGATTTCTTCAAGCGATGTTGCTAAGATGATGAATGAACATGTGGAAAATTAGAGATATAGAAATTGCTAATCAAATCGTTGTTGCACCAATGGCTGGGGTTTCTAATGGCGCATTCCGTGAATTGTGCTATGAATTTGGAGCTGGTTTAGTTTATGCTGAAATGCTTAGTGATAAAGCTATTTTTTATGGCAATGAAAAAACAAAAGCAATGGCGGAATTTGATGATGGTTTTCATCCGTTGACAGCCCAATTATTCGGAAGTGATGTTGAATCAATGGTTAAAGCTGCCAAATTCTTAGATGATGAAACTAATTGCGACATCATCGACATTAATATGGGTTGTCCTGTAAATAAAGTAATTAAAACCGGTGCAGGTAGTGCTTTGATGAAGAACCCTGATTTGGCAGTCGAGATTGTTCGATCTATTGTTGAAAATGTTAAGAAGCCTGTAACTGTCAAAATGCGTTTGGGTTTTAGTGTTCCAGAACAAAATTTTGTCGAACTTGCCAAACGTTTAGAAGCTGTTGGTGTTAGTGCCATTGCTTTGCATGCAAGAACACGTAGTGAAATGTACGAAGGGCATGCACATGTTGAAAAAATCAAGGAATTAAAAGATGCTTTATCGATTCCAGTTATTGGCAATGGTGATATTAGAACAGTTGAAGATGCAATCAACATGTTAAAGACAACGGGTTGTGATGCGATTATGATTGGCCGTGGGTTGATTGGCAATCCATTCTTAATTAAAGAAATCAACAATTATCTTGAAGGCAAAGAAGAATATCACATCAGTTTTGAAGAACGTTTAAAAATGTGCATGGTGCATACTGATAAACTTATTAATTTAATGGGTGAACGCAATGCCATGCAGCAAATGCGAGGTTTAGCACCACATTATTTCACAGGTATGCCTAGTGGCGCTAAGTATCGTGGTCGCTGCAATAGCGTCAATACACGCGCTGATTTAGAATTAATTATTAATGACTATTTCAAGTTTATGAAAGAAAATGACTTGCAATAGTCATTTTTTAAATAAAACACTTAAAAATAGATTGTTCTTCTTTACAAAGATAACCTAGATGTGTATTATTATTTATGCGATAAAAACCTTATCAAGAGTGGTGGAGGGAAAGGCCCTTTGAAACCCGGCAACCTGTAATCAAGGTGCTAAATCCTACAGAAGTTATTTCTGAAAGATGAGGACAAGATAGATTTCTTAGCCTCTTTCAAAGAGGTTTTTATTTTATACAGGTAGAGGAGAGGAAGATATATATGAAAACGATTTTTACTTCAGAATCAGTTACAAACGGTCACCCAGATAAAGTTGCCGACCAAGTCTCTGATGCAATTCTAGATGCTATTTTAAAACAAGATCCAAATGCTCACGTAGCATGTGAAACAATTACAAGTAAGAACTTATTGTTCATCACTGGTGAAGTCAGTGCAAATGCCGAAGTTGATTACGAAGCTGTTGCTCGTAATACTGTTAAACGTATTGGTTACACTCGTCCAGAATGGGGCTTCAAATATGATGAAATCGAAGTTCAAGTTCATTTAAGCACACAATCTGCTGATATCAATATGGGTGTATCCCAAGAAGATGGTATTATTGGTGCTGGCGACCAAGGTATGATGTTTGGTTTTGCTTGTGATGAAACAGAGAATTTAATGCCATTATCATTTAGTTTAGCTTCTGCACTATGCAAGCGACTTGATGAAGTTAAGGCTGATGGAACGTTAGCTTACTTAGGGCCTGATGGTAAGGCACAAGTCAGTGTTGAATATAATGATGGCGAAATTAGCCGCATTGATACAATTGTTGTATCTAACCAACACTTAGATTCAATTGATTTAGATACACTAAAGGAAGACATCAAACGCGAAGTAATTGATAAAGTAATCCCAGCAAACTTAATTGATGAAAATACAAAGATTCTTATCAATCCAACTGGTCGCTTCGTTATTGGTGGACCAATTGGTGACTCTGGTTTAACAGGCCGTAAGATTGTCGTTGATACTTATGGTGGTTATGCACCTCATGGTGGCGGTGCTTTCAGTGGTAAGGACCCTTCAAAAGTTGACCGTAGTGCCGCTTATTACACTCGTTACATTGCTAAACATTTAGTTGGTGCTAAGTTATGTAAAAAAGCTTTAATTGAAGTTGCATACGCTATTGGTGTACCAACACCAGTTTCAATCTTCATTGATGCTTATGGTACAAATGTTGTGCCAATGGCTAAATTATATGAAGTAGTTGAAGAATGTTTCGATTTAAGTGTTGCCAACATTATCAACGAACTAGAACTTAAGAAACCAATTTATGAACAATTGGCTGCTTATGGTCATATGGGCCGAGAAGACTTAGGTATTAAGTTCGAACAATTAGACAAACTTGCTAAGATTCAAGAAATCGTTAATCGTTAATTACTAAAGATGAGTTTAATGAGCTCATCTTTTTTATTGAAAGTGAATAATAAGTTCATTATAATTAAACAATGAATATGAAAAAGAATACTTTATTAGCATATACATGGCCTATTTTTTTAGAATATATTATGCAGTTATTGGTAACCAATATCGATAAGATTATGGTTAACACGATGTCAGAAACGGCAGTAAGTTCAATTTCTAATGCGACGACAGTTTTGGACGTCCTTTTGATTACTTTCTCGGTAATTTCACTAGCCATTACAATTATTGCTGCTCAATATCTCGGCAAAGGCGAGAAGGAGGAAGTTGGCAAAGTTTATAGCCTGGGTTTGGTGGTTATTTCTGCTATTTCTATTGTCTTGACAATTATTCTTTTAATTTTTGGCCGCTCAATTTTTATTGCGATTCAAGTTCCGCCTGAATGTCTTGAAGACAGTGTAATTTATTTAAATATTATTGCATTAGGACTATTGTTCCAAGGTTTGCATGCTGGACTTGTAGCTATTTTTAGAAGCCAAGGATGGATGAAACAAGCTTTATACGTTTCAACATTCATTAATGTAGCCAACATTATTGGTAACTACATCTTGATTTATGGTTTTGGACCAATTCCGGCTTTGGGCGTAGCTGGTGCTGCAATTTCATCTTTAATCGCTCGTATTCTAGGATTTGTGGCTTTATATGTTATTTTTAAACGTAATTCAAGTATTCCATTTAACTTTAAGGCTTTAAAAGTATGGCCAACCGAATTAATGAAACGTATGTTGTATATTGGTTTACCTTCGGGTGGTGAATCAATTTCTTATAACGCATCACAAATGATTATTTTGATGTTTATTAATACTTTTGGGAATGCTGTTGTTAAATTAAGAAGTTTTGCGTGCATGTTCCAAATGTGCTCGTATATGTATGCTTCTTCTATCTCGACCGCTGCTCAAGTGGTTGTCTCAAACATTATGGGTAAAGGTGATTTAGATGGTGCAGAAAAGGAAGTTAAACATTGTCTAAAGATTGCAATTAGCATCAGTGCTTTAACGAGTTTTGCGTTGTTTATTTTCTCGGATCAAGTTTATGGTTTGTTTATTAGCGATCCAAAATTATTGCATACTGCAAAAATTTTAATGGGCATTGGGATCATCCTAGAAATTTCAAGAGCTGTGAATATGACTTTAGTTAGATGTCTTCAAGCTGCTGGTGATACAATTTACCCAATGACTGTTGGCATTATTTTTATGTGGGGTTGTGCAACATTCTTGTCGTGGTTGCTTGGCGTTGTCTTTAATATGGGGATTGTCGGAGTTTGGATTGCAATGTGTTTAGATGAAACTATTCGTGCTTTCTTGTTTATGCATCGTTTCAAGAAAGGTGAATGGCGCAAGAATAAGGTAATCATATGATAACTTATGAAGAAAACTTTAAGAGAATTGACCGGTCGAAGTTTCGTTCGCAATTTCATTTAAGTGCTAAGGATATAACTTATATCGATGCGAAAGGAATGGACACGATTCGTGAACATTGTGTTGATTTTATTTCCAAACGTTTAGCACCGGCTTACATACCCAATGACGGCGCTCAAACACCAATGCGTGGTCATCCAGTTTTTGTAGCTCAACATGCTTGCGCTTGTTGCTGCCGAGGATGTTTAGAGAATTGGTATCATGTTAAAAAAGGCGTCGCATTGACGCCTTTACAAGAAGAGAAAATTGTAAATCTTCTAATGAAATGGATTGAACGTGAATATCAATTCCATAAATCTTTATAGCAATAAAAAAAGTCCTATATGAAGGACTTGTTTTTAACAAATGGTGCGGGTGAAGGGACTCGAACCCCCATGCCGAAGCAATAGATCCTAAGTCTATCGTGTCTGCCAATTTCACCACACCCGCGGTTTGCTTATATATAATATAATAGATTATTACTTTGTGCAAGTATTTTTATGAAATATTTTAAAAAAATTATTC
>JAHHTG010000036.1 GCA_020024765.1 Thomasclavelia sp.
CTCTTGAGTTTTGGTAATTTATTAAATGCTCTATATATTGTGCAATGGAAAGATGAAAAATATGTATTTTATATTTTATATTGATTGCGTATTTGCATTTTCGATTTTTGCATAAAAAATAAATGATTTTTTTGAATAACAATAAGTGATTGAAAGCAATTTTGATTAACATAAAGTAAAAAAATATGATTCGCGCAACATTTAAATTGATAAACTTCATTTTTGAATAATATTAAAGGGGGAATTATAAATGAAAAGGGTTTTAAAAGTTTTATTCATTTCGTTTTTAATGGTGTCACTTTTGGCGTGTAGTAGAACTGAAGAACCAGTAATCAATAAAGCTTTAGATTCTTACGTTGAGGACGGATATTATTTTAGAGGTTATACACATTATGAAAAACCAACTGGTATTTCGACAAGTGAAAGTGTTTTTGAAACAGAAACAATTATGCGTAACTTCCCCGGTACTCAAGAATGGGATGCAGAAGAAATTGCGAATTTAAATCAATTGTTTGTTGAGATGATTGACGAAATTGTTGAATTAACGAAGGATGACGAATTCACTAGCATCGATCCATTCACGCTTGATGAGGAAGGCTATATTTTTATGCTCAAGAATAGTACATATGAGGTTTTCTTTTTAGATGATAATCTCGTCGCTATAATCGACAGTGAAAGTAATCACGAATATCTAACATATAAAAATGGTGGTTACGTTGAAGTATTTGAAAGTTACGCTGCTAAGTTTAGAGACGCTATCGATAAACATTTTGCTAAAAAATAATAAATATAAAAATTAATAGCGACTAGCGAAGTATAATTTTTTTGAGGTATAATTCATAAAAAATAACAGGTGATAATCAAGTGATCGCATAATGCGAACTTGAGAGCCACCTGTTTTTTTAATATATTTCGGAATCACGAACGATTACAAATGGATTTGGGGAGAACGACTTTGGCGACGCTAGGTGTTATTGTAGCGCTCAAATGGGTTCTTGGAGCACATTCGCCGTCTTGAGTGACAATAATTGGTCGTGAGTCGAGAACTTCGATTTTAATGTTACGAACTCTTCGGTAAGTAATGACATCTGCGAGTTCGGGAATTACTTTGCCATTGGTGATGTGCTTACCTTGCTTATATTTATTTACAACTCGAGCAATTCGAATGCGACTAACTTTCTTGACTAAAACAAGATCTAATAAACCATCTTGCATATTAGCTTCGGGGGCAGCTTTAAAACCACCACCATAAGTTTGACCATTGCAGATTGCCAACATGAGATATTCATCTTCAAAAGTTTCGCCATCCGCAATAATTCTTAGATGATGGCCAAGGTGACTACAAATGCTGGTTAGGATTGATAATTTATAGGCTGTTTCACCGCCACAAAACGGGATACGGCGGAATTTTGGTATCCCATAGGCAACCTCAGCATCAAGACCTGCTGAACAAATTGCTGTCGCGATACCATATTCGGTTTTAATTAAATCAATTACACAACTCTGACCTTGAATTAAATTTTTGAGATCAAGAAATTCTTCTTTAGTACCGAAGTTTCGGATGAAGTCATTACCACTGCCACAAGGTACACAAGCTGTTTCGACATTAGAGTAACCAAGACTTCCCTCAACAACTTCGTTAAGCGTCCCATCACCACCACAAGCATAGAGGCGTACTGGTTGCCTAGTCTTTGCAAATTTTTCGGCAATAACTTTTGCGTGTGCTGGATATTCGGTACTAATGATTTGATAAGATATTTTCAATTCTTCAGCTACTTGTTTAATGGCGGGCTTAAGTGTGATTTCGGGATTAGTTGTTCCTGAAATGGGATTGATAATAAATATATGTTCCATCGTTGTATAAACCTTCAAATCTTAATCTTAGTAATTACTACTATACCACAATTTATGAAGATGGGTGCGAATTGGGTTTAAGGTATAAGACTGTAATTTAATATGATTTAATATCGAATGGTTCATAATAAGTTAGAGAAGAAACAAAACTATATAAAGCAATTGTTAGCTTTTGTTAAATAGTCTTAAATTGTTTTATATGATCGGGGTATATAATGTAAATGGATATTAAGGGATTATTGGAAAATATGCAAAATAAAATAGAGTTCAGTGTTGAAAAAGATGGTTTTTATGGGATTTATTATCCTAATTCAAAGCCAAGTCAATATGCAATGATTGCGATGCTAGGGGATTCATGTGAAGACTATTTAGCGAAGAAAGGGGTTAAATGGCTTCAAAGTTTAGGAATGAATGTCTTAGCAATGAGTCCAGATAAAAATGATTATAGTTGCCATAATTTACCACTTGAAAGATTTGGTGAAGCTGTTAGTTGGTTAAAGGATCAAGGTAACCTTGAAATTGGCTTCTTAGGAGCCTCAACCACAGGAATGTTGGGATTATTAGTTTCATCTTATTATCACGATATTTCTTTAACGATTGCGATTTCGCCGAGTGACTTTGTCATGGAAGGTTACTATCAAGAACATGGGCTTGAACGTCCTGGCAATCACGAATCAACCGTTAGTTATAATGGTAGACCTTTGCCATACTTGCCATTTGCCTATCGTCACCCAGAGTATTGGCAAGCAATTAAAGCAGAATCGAAACGTGGCAAGAATATGATTGCAAGCCGTGAACTTTTTGATAAATCAGAAGCTTTGTGTCCTTTAACAGAAGATATGCGAATTAAGGTTGAAAACATTCGAGGAACATTGGTTTTGCTTGGGGCTAAGGATGATTGTTTATGGAATACATGCCGTTATATCGAAAGAATGAAAAAAGTAATCCAAAATACCAATAACCCATGTGATTTACATGTCTTGACATATGAACATGGCACACACTTCTTATTTCCAGAAAGTATGCTCAAGATGGTTCTTCCAATTGGTTCGAGCTTATTGTCAAAAATTGTATTTAAAGCAGCACATGATTATCCAAAAGAATGTCGTGAAGCGCACATTGATGTTGATCAAAAAATAAAATCTATCTTTAATTCGTGGATGCAATAAATTAAAAAATAACCGATAGACATAAGTGTTTATCGGTTATTTTAGTTTATTAGTGTTTTAGAATATTGAAGATACCACGAGTTAGTGTTTTGCCGATTTCACCGCTGATAGTTCGAATGGCAGAGTTAGCGGCTTTTTCCATTGATGATTTACGGCGTGATGTATCTTTGCCACGAACAAGAGAATCGACAATGTCTTTTGTAGATTCGCGTGCTAAGGTACTTACGGCATTGGTTGTCGCTCTTTCAAAGACATTGCGCTTATTTGTCTTTGGTTTAGCCTTTGCTTTGGCTTCGATTTCATTTTCTCGTTCAAAGACTTCGCTTAAGATTTCTTCGGCACTGACTGGATTAACTTCTTCTTCATATTTACCATACAGTTCAGAATATTGAATAATTTCTTGACGTCTTTGAGGATCAAGTGTACCCATATCGCTTTGTGGTGGGCAAATTATTGCTCTTTCGACAACGTTTGGCATACCTTCGGCATCTAAACACGAAACTAGTGCTTCGCCCGTCTTAAGTTCGGTAATGACTTCCGCAGTATCGAAATTAGGATTTTCACGGAAACTCTGGGCAGCGGCTTTAACTTTTTTAATTTCAGCTGGCGTATAAGCGCGAAGTGAATGTTGAATACGATTGTTTAATTGTGTTAGGACATCATCTGGAATATCCATTGGATTTTGAGTTGCGAAATAAACACCCACGCCTTTTGAACGAATTAGTTTAACTGTTTGTTCGATTTTTTGAGTTAGGAGTTTAGGTGCATCTTCAAAAATTAAATGAGCTTCATCAAAGAAGAAAATCATCTTTGGTTTATCTAAATCTCCGACTTCTGGTAGGTTTTCAAATAATTCAGATAGTAGCCAGATTAAGAAAGTCGAATAGATTAATGGTTTGTGATATAGTTTAGCACAATCCAAGATGTTAATGACACCTCGGCCATTTTCTTGAGTAATGAAGTCATGAATATCAAACATCGGTTCACCAAAGAAAATGTCGCCACCTTCATCTTCTAGGACAAGCAAAGTTCTTTGAATGGCGCCAATGCTTTGTTTTGTCATATTACCATAGTCAGCAATAAAATCTTTAATGTGATTAGAAACATATGTCAACATTGATTTTAAGTCTTTTAAATCAACTAATAATAATTCATTGTCATCGGCAATATGGAAGATAATATTTAAGACGCCTTCTTGAACTTCGGTTAAGTTCATTAGATGTGCTAACAAGAATGGTCCCATATCAGAAACTGTCGCGCGAATTGGATGTCCACCTTCGCCTAGTACATCAAAGAAACGCACAGGATATGCTTTAAACTCAAAATTGTTTAAGCCTAAGTTTCGAATACGTTCTTCAAGTTTTTCGTTACTTGATCCGGCTTTAGCTGTACCAGCCAAATCTCCCTTGATATCTGCTAAGAATACTGGAACTCCCATATCAGAAAAACTTTCAGCCAAAACTTTAAGAGTAATGGTTTTGCCACTACCAGTACTACCAGTAATTAGGCCATGACGATTGGCCATTTTTGGTTCCAAATAGGTTGGATTATCACCTTTACCATTAAGATACGTTCATTTTCTAACATAACTATGTCCTCGATTCATTATTACTTACTTTGATGAATAACTATCATCAGCCACAACTAAATTATATTTTAAGTTACCAACTTTTGGAATAGCTATCAAAAAAATCATCTGTGATATATATTGTTTCAAAAGGTCAATTACTTTTATTAAGAATTTGTGATTTTTTCGTTGATTTTTAACTATTCTATGAAAAAATGTAGAGCCAACAATTAAATAACACCAAGTTCAAAGATTTTTAGACAGGTTAACAATTACGGGGTTATCTAAAATAAGGTAGAATTAATACTATATAAAGGGGAATCAAATATGAACGAAAGAGAAAATTTTAAATCACGGCTTGGTTTTTTATTAGTTAGTGCGGGCTGTGCAATCGGGATTGGGAATGTTTGGAAATTTCCGTATGTGACTGGTCAAAATGGTGGCGGATTATTTGTTTTAACTTATCTCATCTTTTTAATCATTATGGGGATTCCAGTTTTGACGATGGAACTTGCAGTTGGACGCTCATCTCGTAAGAGTGCGGTGCTTGCATATAAAGAACTTGAACAACCACATACTAAATGGCATATTCATGGTTGGTTCTGTATTTTGGGTAATTTCATTTTAATGATGTATTACACAACAGTAGCGGGTTGGATGCTTAATTATTGCGTGAAATTTGCAACTGGTGTTTTTAATGGGATGAATGCTATAGAATCTGATTCTGTATTTGGATCAATGCTTGGCAATCCAACAGAAATGATTTTAGCGATGACATCGGTTGTATTGTTGGGATTCTTGGTTTGTTCTGGTGGTGTACAAAAGACACTTGAAAAGATTACAAAATGGATGATGATTGCTTTATTAGTTCTCATCTGCATTCTAGTCTTTCATTCTTTAACGCTTGACAATGCACTTGCAGGGCTTAAATTCTATTTGTTGCCTGATTTAGCTCGTGCTCAAGAAGTTGGCATCGGCAATATGATTGTATCGGCGATGAACCAGGCTTTCTTTACGTTATCTTTAGGTATTGCATCAATTGAAATATTTGGTAGTTACATGTCAAAAGACCATACCTTATTGTCAGAATCGATTCGAATTGCTGGACTTGATACTTTTGTAGCCATTATGTCGGGTTTAATTATCTTCCCAGCTTGCTTTAGTTTCGGGGTTCAACCGGATTCTGGTCCAAATCTTATTTTTATGACATTACCTAGAATTTTCGTAAATATGAACTTTGGTAACTTATGGGGCACATTATTCTTTTTGTTTATGACTTTTGCGAGTTTTTCTACGATTACAGCAGTTTTTGAAAACATTGTATCATTTTGTATTGATACTTTTGGTTGGAGCCGCAAGAAGGCTGTATCAATCAACTGTATCATTGTCTTCTTATTCAGTATTCCTTGTGTTTTAGGTTTCAACGTCTGGAGTAATGTTACTTTAATTCAAGGCAAAGGTATTTTGGATAGTGAGGATTTCATTGTGTCAAATTTGTTATTGCCACTTGGTTCATTAATATATGCAGCATTCTGCGTAACTAAATATGGTTGGGGATTTGACAATTATTTAAAAGAAGTTAACACCGGCGAGGGCATGAAGATGCCAAAATGGACAAAGAATTACTTTAAATTCATTTTGCCAATTCTTATTCTTATTATTTTGGTTCAAGGTTTATAACATATTCAAAAGGCTCACTCGAGTCTTTTTTGTTTGCAACTAGTGAAAATTTTGAATTTTTCACGAATTTGAAACAACTTTCAAAGAGGCTTATAATTAACTTAAGAATTATTTAACAAGTCTAATCATGATATTGTCGAGCCAGCGACTGATGATTAACTAATCGTTATTAATTGAATTTGGGGGTTAAAAAATGAATCAGGAGTTAGAAAGTTTATTTACTCCATGGAAGATTGGCAATTGCGAGATTAAGAATCGAATTGTGATGACATCAATGGGTGGGACATCGATTTTTGGATGGATGGAACCTCATCACTTCGATCAAGAAGCAGCCAATTTTTTAATGGAAAAAGCCAAAAATAATGTCGGCTTAATTCTGCCAGGAATTGCACCAGTGCGTAATATGCTCGGTGGCCAATGGCTTTATAAGGCTGATGGAGCATTTGAAAAATTGAAAGGATTCATGGACGAAATCCATAAAACAGATACTAAAATGTTTGTTCAATTGACTGCGGGTTTTGGTCGTTCTTTCTCGGTTAGTGCTCCGATGGAGATGATGGTTTCAAATCCGATACTAAAAGCGATTAGCAAGCCAATCTTTGATGTGGAAAGATTGTGTGCAGGTCCTAGCGAAGCACCAAATCGCTGGAGCGATAAAGTACCTTCGCGTCCTTTAACTGTTCAAGAAATTCATGATTTGGTTGATGGTTTTGCGAAGACGGCTAAGAAATGTCAAGAAGCCGGTGTCGATGGTGTTGAAATCCATGCTGTTCATGAGGGATATCTAATTGATCAGTTCACATTAGGCTATACAAATCATCGTACAGATGAATATGGTGGTTCATTTGAGAACCGCTATCGTTTCCCTGTGGAAATCGTTAAAGCTATTAAAAAGGTCTGTGGTGATGATTATCCCGTATCATTAAGATATTCAGTAGTTTCTTATGCTAAGGGGTATCGCGAAGGGGCGTTACCGGGTGAAGAATACGTTGAAGTCGGTCGTGATATGGAAGAGAGTGAAAAAGCAGCGAAATATCTTGAGGAAGCTGGTTATGATATGCTCAACTGTGATAACGGAACCTATGACTCGTGGTATTGGAGCCATCCACCTGTATATATGCCACAAAACTGTAACTTAGATGATGTTGCACATATCAAAAATTATGTCAATATTCCGGTGGTTGCAGCTGGCCGTATGGATCCATACACTGCAGCGAAAGCGATTAAAGAAGGCAAGATTGATGGTATGGGCGTTGCCCGTCAATTCTTAGCTGATACAGCATGGGTTACGAAACTCATGAATGATGAAGAAGCAGACATTAGACCATGTATTTGCTGTCATAATGGTTGTTTCACGATGGCACACTATAAAGGTGTCGCTAATGATCAAAATCCACTAGATGCGATGCACATGGCAAGATGCGCCATTAATCCAGAAACTATGCAATCAAAAAAATATAAGATTGTGAAGACGAATAATCCAAAACATATCGCAATTATTGGTGGTGGCATTGGTGGTATGGAAGTGGCGAGAGTTTGTGCTTTAAGAGGCCATAAAGCGACAATTTATGAAAAGTCAGATCATTTAGGCGGTGTCTTTGTAGCAGCCGCAGCTCCAAATTTCAAAGAAAAAGATCGCGAATTAATTGCTTGGTATAAACGTGAAATGAATAAACTTGCCATCGAGATTAAATTTAATACCGAGATTCATGATTTAAGTGAGATTAAGGCTGATGAAATTGTGATTGCGACAGGTGCAACACCACGCGTGATTAACAGCTTGCCTGGCTTTGATAAAACTATCGAAGCTTGTGAATATCTACTTAAAGAAAAGAATGTTGGTGATAATGTCGTTGTCGTAGGTGGTGGTTTGACTGGCTGTGAAATTGCATATGACTTGTTCTTGCAAGGTAAGTATCCAACTATCGTTGAAATGAAGAACGACTTAATTACGGTTCCTGGAGTATGTTTGGCAAACAGTTCATTCTTGCGTGATTTCTTTAAATTGCATGCTGTACCAGTACATCTAGAGACAATCGTTGAAAAAATCAATGATCATAGTGTTAGTGTTAAACATAAGGATGGCAGTGTAGAAGAAATCCCTTGTGACAATGTGATTATGTCGATTGGTTATAATCCTAATCCGTTGATTAAGAATCGTAAATATCCATTGGTTGGTGATTGCAAGAAAGTTGGAAACTTACGAAATGTCATTTGGAATGCATGGGATGTTGCAATGAAATTATAATTAAAAAGACCAGTGTTACTGGTCTTTTTATGTTTAAGGTTAATTTTATTTTACGTATTGAATCAGCAAATGAATTACTTATTTTTAATAAATATTTGTAAATGAAGGTACTGACGAAGAAGAGATTTATTTTATTGTGAAGACAATATATTTGTGAAAAAATATGACAAAGCGTCATAGATATATTATAATATATATTACTGTTCAAAAATATAACGCAAGAAAGGCTGTTTATGAAATATTTAAAGAAACATTCGTCATTAGTTAAACCGGCAATCTTGATCGTCTTTGTACTTGTATTGATTATTTTAGTTATGAATCCAAATACACCAGTTTATGGTAGTTATTTGTCTTTAATTCCTGCTTTTGTTTCAATCATTTTAGCTTTAATTACTAAAGAAGTGTACAGTTCTTTGTTCGTAGGGATTGTTGTAGGCGGTTTAATTTTTTCTCGTTTCTCATTTGAAGGAACTCTTATTCACATCTTTGATGAAGGTATTCTAAATGTCTTAACACAAAGAAGTAATGTTGCAATCATCTTCTTCTTGATTTTATTGGGCTCGATTGTTGCAATGATGAATAAATCTGGCGCAACTGAGCATTTTGGTGAATGGGCTTTAACTCATATTAAAACTAAAAGACAATCTGAATTGGCAACGATTTTATTAGGTATCTTAATTTTTGTTGATGATAATTTTAATTGTTTAACGGTTGGTAGTGTTATGAAACCGATTACCGATAAGTTTAAGGTTTCGCGTGAGAAATTAGCTTATTTAATCGATTCAACAGCAGCGCCAGTTTGCATTATTGCGCCAATTTCTTCATGGGCTGCAGCTGTATCCGGATTTGTTGCAAGTGGCGATGGTTTTATGACTTTTGTTCGCACAATTCCTTATAATTTCTATGCTTTATTCACGATTGTCATGGTTTTTGCATTAGCGATAATGAAGGTTGATTTCGGCTCGATGTTAGAAGCTGAGATTAGTGTGATTAATCAAACGAGTGAAGTTGAAGATGTAACTGTATCAGAACACGAAACTAAGAAAGTAAATACAAAGAAGGGTCATATCTATGATTTAATCTTACCGATTATTGTGTTAATTCTTTGCTGTACATTCGGAATTTTATATACCGGTGGTTTCTTTAAAGGCAATTCCTTCTTTGATAGTTTCTCAAATGGTGATGCTTCTTTAGGCTTGATGTATGGTAGTTTTATTGCCTTGATTTTTACAATTATTTTCTATGTTGTTCGAAATATTGTCTCATTTGAAGATTGTATGATTTGCATTGAAGAAGGTTTCAAAATTATGGTCCCTGCAATTATGATTTTAGTTCTTGCTTGGACTTTAAAATCGATGACTGATAGTCTTGGCTCAACAGCCTTTATTAAAGGTATGATTGGCAATTATCTTGAGGTTTTCTCGATGTTTATCCTGGCTTTTATGTTTGTAATTGGAGCAGTCATCGCCTTTGCGACTGGCACTTCTTGGGGTACTTTCGGAATTCTCATCCCAATGGTTATCAACATTTTTGAAGGCAGTGGCAGTGATATCATGATTATTTCGATGAGCGCTTGTATGGCGGGTGCTATTTGTGGTGATCACTCTTCACCGATTTCAGATACAACAATTATGGCATCTTCAGGGGCTGGATGTAATCATATTAATCACGTGACGACACAAATCCCATATGCTTTAGTAGTTGCGAGTGTTTCCTTGGGCGCTTATTTATTAACGGCTATTACACATAATGCTTTAATTATTCTTGCACTAGGTACAGCAACGATTATCGGAATTTTATATTTAATTAAATTGCGTCAAAGACGAAATAATATTTAAGCCAATGATTACATTGGCTTTTTAAATACCTTAAACATCCGTGAATTTTAATTGTGAATGTCATGAGGCTAAAATATCTAGATGATATAATTAAAGTGTTATTGATGGGAGGTAATGTATGAAAATCGCAAAATTTGGAGTCGAAGACTTTTTAAATGTCTACGAAAATGATGCTGAATGGGATATTGCAGGCAGTTCAATTGCTTCAATGACTTTAGAGGAAATTATTGCATGTGGTGATAAAACGAAAGCAGAGGTTATCAATGATTTAATGTGCAAGACGATGAATTATGGCTGGATTGAAGGATCGCCAGAATTCAAAGAGGAAGTCGCTAAACTTTATGCGCATGTTCATGCTTCACAAATTTTACAAACCAATGGTGCTACAGGCGCGAATTTTTTGGCATTATATGCATTGCTAGAACCAGGTGATCATGTGATTGCTTTAAATCCCACTTACCAACAAATGCAAGATATTCCGAGATCTTTAGGATGTGATGTGGATTTATGGAATATTTATGAAGATAATAATTGGTTGCCAAAACTTGATGAATTAAAAGTCTTAATTCGTCCTAATACCAAAATGATTACTTTATGTAACGCGAATAATCCGACAGGTGCCGTCATGGAACGACCGTTTTTGCAAGAAATTGTTAATATGGCTAAAGAAGTAGGTGCTTATATCTTGGT